>SMXQ01000051.1 GCA_004356985.1 Alphaproteobacteria bacterium
AGAATTTTATTATCGTCTTCCGGATGCCGGTAGATTTTGCGCCTGGTGCCGGCGTCGACAAGCATCGATTCGTCGATCGCCAAGATGCTGTCGCCCGACATTCCCATTCCGCCCTTTAATTTTCGCCGCCGGCCAAAGGCCGCATGCGTGACGGCCCTCCGGCCCCGTTGGTCTTAGTTCATTGCCCTTTGCCGTTCAAGGGGGCCGCCAAGGAGGCCGCCAAGGGGGCCGCCAAGGAGGCCGAGGAGTGCGCCGGTGGCGGAATCAGCTCGGCGCCGAAGGCCGATTTATCGTATCCTATCCCGGCGGCTCCAGTTTCAGCGTGAAGGGGCATTGCAGATATTGTAGAATTGCATTGAATTTCCAAATGCGCCGGGCCGGGGAATAATCCCGCCAGGTCCATGCCAGGCCCATAGATGAACAGGGAACAGCCAAACTTGTCGGCAACAGCTAACGGACACCCATCCAATGTCTAGCACTCTCGACACCAGAATTATCGACGGCGACGGCCATATCACCGAAGACGAGCCGGGGATCATCGCCCGTATGGAACCGTCCTACCGGCGGATCGCCGAGCAGAACACCCTCGTCTTTCCGCCCCTCGACCATCTTCATGCGGGGCGCGCCGTGGAAACCCCGCCCAGGCGTGACGGGCGGCCCTTGGTCGGGCCCAAGGGCTGGCTCAATTTCCTCGATGACGTGGGCATCGATTGGACCGTGCTCTATCCGACCAAGGCCTTGGCCTATGGCAACATCGTCAGCTTAGATTACGCCGCGGTCGTCTGCCGCGCCTATAACGATTGGCTGTCCGACACCTACCTGAAGCTCGACCCGCGCTTCAAGGGCATGGCCATCATCCCCATGCAGGACCCCGAAGAAGCGGTCAAGGAACTGACCCGGGCGGTGGAGGAACTGGGGATGATGGGGGCGATGATGCCGTCCAACGGGCTTCCCCAGCCGCTTGGCTCAAAGACCTATTGGCCGATCTACCATGAGGCCGATCGCCTGGGATGCTGCCTTGCCGTCCACGGCGGGGTCCATGACCGGTTCGGCCTCGACCATATGAACATGTACGTCCCGGTGCATGCCCTGGGCCACCCCTGGGGTCTCGTGGTGAACTGCGCCAACATCGTCTACAACGGCGTCTTCGACCGCTATCCCAAGGTGCGGATCGCCTTCCTCGAAGGCGGCATCGCCTGGCTGCTGTTCTTGCTGGAACGTCTGCACGCGTCCCACGAAACCCATTTCCAGTACATTCCCGATGGCGAATTCGGCATCCGCGAGGAAGACGATCCCACCGAATACATCAAGAAGCTGATCGACGACGGACGCCTTTACCTGGGTATCGAGACGGAAGAACTGACCATGCCCTTCGCCATCAAGACCGTCGGCAACCGGCCCTTCTTCTATTCCTCCGACTTCCCCCATGAGGTGACCAACGAAAGCTGCAAGCGCGATATCCGGGAGCTCATGGGAAGCAACGAGATCACCGCGGACGACAAGGCGGCGCTGCTTTACGCCAATGCCGAGCGCTTCTATCAGCGGCTGACCTAGGCGACGGACGGGCGCGAAGGCCCGGGGGTGGCGACCGCGCCCAAGGGCGTTCGCGCCGCGCGCCCATGGTTTGCCCACCAATTCCGTAGAGAGGGAAGATAAGAGATGAACGATTGCCGGGCCGCCGTCATCACCGCCCATAATCAGCCGCTGGAAATCCTTAGCGTGCCGATCCCCGAACTGGAACCGGGCGCGCTTTTAGTGCGCATGGAGGCCTCGACGCTTTGCGGCACCGACGTGCACCGCTGGCATGGCCCCTTGCCGTCGGGCGACAGCCTGCCCGTCATCACCGGCCATGAACCCTGCGGCACGGTGGAGGAGATCAACGGCGCGCGCACCGATATTCTCGGCAACCCGGTCTCGGTGGGCGACAGGATCGTGTGGAGCTATGTCGCCTGCGGCTCTTGTTATTACTGCTCGGTCGCGCTCCAGCCCTGCATCTGCCCCGGGCGCGCCTCTTGGGGGCATAACCGCAGCGACGAATACCCCTACCTGTTGGGAAGTTGCGCCGAATATATGTACGTGCCTCCCCCCTGCCTGATCATCAAGGTCCCCGAAGAGGTTTCGTCGCAATCCGCGGCGGCCTCGGCCTGCGCCTATCGGACCGTGATGCACGGCTTCGACCGCTTGGGACCGGTCAAGAGCCACGAAACCGTGCTGATACAAGGAAGCGGGCCGCTCGGTAATTTCGCCGCCGCCGTGGCCAAGGACCATGGTGCCAAGCAGGTGCTGTTGATCGGCGCGCCGGCGGCACGGCTGGCGGTGTCCCAACGCATGGGCGCCGATGCCGTGCTCGACCTGGAATCGGTAACCGATCCCCAAGACCGCCGCGACTGGGTGCGCGGCCTCACCGCGGGCCGCGGCGCCGACGTGGTCATTCAGGTGGCCAACAACCAGGCGGTCGCCGAGGGCCTCACCATGCTGCGCGCAGGCGGACGCTTCCTGGATATCGGCGGTGGCAGCGAGAAGGCTGAAATCGACGTGGCGCGGCTTCCCAAGGAGATGACCTATATGACGATTCGCTCGGCCGAGCCGCGTCACTGGTTGCAGGCGATCGACTTCCTGGCATCGCGCAGGGACAGGTTTCCCTTCGAGGATATGATCTCGGAAAGCTATGAGCTGGATCAGATCAATGAAGCGATGGCGGCCATGGCAAGCTACAAAGTGGTGAAGGCGGCCATCAAATTTGCCTGACGCCGCCGTATTGGCCTGACAAGGGGTGGCGCCGTCCATGGCATTCCAAGGGGTGTGTTATAAAATCCCGCTAAATTAAAACGGCCCTTTTTTCGGCATGGGGGCCATGGCGAGCGATGAGAATTGGGTGATGCCGTCCCTGGCCGAAGACCGGGGCCGTAACCGTTAGACGCTTACCAAGGGGGTGCCAAGGGGGCATGCAGACCACCGTGGAACCAGAGTCAGTAAAAGCCGATGCTAAGGCTGGCGCGCCCAAGGTGGCGGTCAGGCTTGAGAATCTCTCCAAGACCTATCCGGGAAATGAGCAAAAGGCCGTCGATGGGCTCAGCCTGGAGATCGCCGTCGGCGAAGTGGTGACCCTGCTGGGGCCGTCGGGCTGCGGCAAGTCGACGACCCTGCGCATGGTCGCGGGCCTGGAAGAGCCCGACGAAGGTTCGATTTATTTTGGCGACGAGGCGGTGGTGCTGACCGATACCGGCTTCTCGCTGCCCCCGGAAAAACGCAACATCGGCATGGTGTTCCAGTCCTACGCGATTTGGCCGCACATGACGGTCGAGGAAAACGTCGCCTTTCCCCTCAAGGCGCGGAAATTCGCCAGTGCCGAAATCAAGCCCCGGGTGGAGGCGATCCTCGAGATGGTGGGCATGGCCGGCATGGAAAAGCGCCCCGGCCCGCTGCTCAGTGGCGGCCAGCAGCAGCGCGTGGCCCTCGCCCGCGCGCTGGTGACGGAGCCGCGCACGCTGCTGTTGGACGAGCCTTTCAGTAATCTCGATGCCAGGCTGCGCGAGCAGATGCGCCTGGAGGTCAAGCTGCTGCAGAAGCGGCTCAATATCGCCATCCTGTTCGTCACCCACGACCAGGTGGAAGCGCTAAGCCTGTCGGACCGTGTCGCCCTGATGAATGCCGGCGTGGTGCAACAGCAGGGTAGCCCGAGCATGATTTATGAAGAGCCCGCCAACGTTTTCGTGCGCGATTTCATCGGCAAGACGCTTTTGTTCAAGGGTCGGGTCGAGACCGCCAATCCGGCGGGGCCCATGGCCATCAGGGTCGACGGCGCGCCCGATTGCGTGGTCTTCGGGCGGAGCTACCATGCCGAGCGCATCGAGGCGGGGAACGCGGTCTTTATCGGCATCCGCCCCGAGGATGTGGAAATCCTTGCCGCCTCGGGCGGCGAAGCGCCCCCCGGCATGATCGGCGGCACGGTGTCGACGGCGCTGTTCATCGGCGAGCGCTTCGAATACCAGGTCGCGGTCGATGACCAGAGCCGGATGATCGTTTACGGCGGCCGCCACGACCCCTTTCCCGAGGGCGCCAAGGTCTGGTTGCGGCTGCGGGCCGATGGCCATTCCGCCTGGCCGTTGGACCAATCGACTAGGGAAACAACCGAGCAATAGGCTCATGACCCCAGTGGGGTAAGCAGAAAGAGATCGAACAATGTTCAGGGAAATGGTAACCCACGGCGCGCTGGCGGCTGTCTTGTTGATGCCGGCGGCGGCTTACGGAATTGAACCGCCGGCGGCCGCCAAGGCGGCTTCGGTGCAGGTCGCCCAGGCGTCGTCGGAATGGGACAAGCTGGTCAAGGCGGCCCAGCGCGAGGGCAAGGTCGAGCTGATTCTGGGCGGCCAGATGCCCAGGAAGCTGCGCACGGCGGTGCCTGCTTTCACCAAGAAATACGGCATCAAGGTCAATTACCAGACCGGCTCGAGCCGCCGGCATTCGGCGCGCATCCGGGCCGAGCGCAAAATCGGCCGCTACACCGTCGACGTGTGGATCGGCGGCGCCAATACCGCGCTGTCCATCCTCCTGCCCAACAAGATGCTGGCGCCCATCAAAGATCTTTTGGTCGACCCGGAAGTGAAAAACCCGGCCCGCTGGTATCAGGGGAAGCTCCATTTCACCGATCCCGAAGGGCGTTACATCCTCACCTGGGGGGCCTCGCCGGCCTACGTCATCGCCATCAACACCAATCTGGTCAAGCCGTCGGACATCAAGTCCTATTGGGACCTGTTGGATCCCAAATGGAAGGGCAAGATCGTCGCCCGGTCCCCCGCCCGCCGCGGCGCCGCGGGGTCCAGCGTGCCGTTGCTTCTCCATCCCAAGGTGGGAAAGAAATGGTTCGAGCGCTGGGCCAATGAAATGGACGTCACCATCGTCCGCGATTCCCGCCAGGCGGTCGAATGGCTGGCGCTGGGGCGTTTTTCCATCGGCATGTTCGGGCTCGGCACGCCGGCGGAGGAGATGCAGAGCCAAGGCTTCCCGATCCTGGCCTACCTGCCCCACGTGCTGAAGGAGGGCGAAACCCTGTCCGCTTCCGCGGCCAACATCATGGCCGTCGACCGGCCGCCCAATCCCAACGCGCAAAAGCTGTTCATCAACTGGGCGCTGAGCAAGGAAACCCAGACCTTGTTCATCAAGACCGGCAAGACGTCGGATTCGCTGCGCATGGACGTGCCCGAGGACGCGGTGGCGCCGCAATACCGGATCAGGCTGGACCGCAAATATTACGTCGGCTTTTCCGATCCTAACTTCATCAATAATCAAAGGAAGCATTTGAAAACGCTGCGTAACATCATGAAGAAGGCGCGTAAAAAGAAGAAGAAAAAATAGCCGCACCCCTGCGTTGAAGATGAGCGGGGAGGGGGCGGCGGTCGCCCTCCCCGTATTCCCTGGCGGCCCCGTTGCCGCGCGACCGAAACCACGGAAAGACCCCGATCTTGAGTACCCTGAATGCAGTCACAGCGCCCGTGAGGAAAAAGTCGCGTCCCAGGACCGGCCTCTTCATCATGGCCGTCCTGATCCTGTTTTTCGGCTTCTATATCATCTATCCGGTGGTGCTGATCTTCATCCAGAGCTTCAACATCGCCGGGATCATCGAAGGGACATACGAATTCAGTTTGAATAATTGGCGCGCGGCCTTTTCCGAGCCCGACGTCTTCGAAAGCCTGCGCAACACCATCGTTGTTTTCGCCGCCTATACCACCATCAGTTTCCCCGTCGCAGTTCTCATTTCCTGGTTATTGGCGCGGACGCCCATACGCTTTTCCCGCGGCCTGGAGTTCATGTTCTGGGTCTCGTTCATGCTGCCGGCGCTCACCACCACCATCGGCTGGTCGCTGCTGCTGGATCCGTATTTCGGGTTCTTCAATGTATGGCTGAAGGAGTTGCCGTTCATCACCGGGCCGGTCTTCAACATCTACAGCGTCGAGGGCATCGTCTTCGCCCACCTGATGGGCAACGCGATGTCCCAGAAGGTCATGCTGCTGACCCCGGCCTTCCGCAACATGAACGCCACCCTGGAAGAAGCCGGGCGGGTGTCCGGGGCTGGTAAGATCAGAACCATGATGCGGGTGACCCTGCCGGTCATGGTCCCGGCCATGGTGGTGGTGTTCCTGTTGAACCTGGTGCGCATGTTCAACACCTTCGAGATCGAGCAGATCCTGGGCACGCCCATAAGGTTCTTCGTCTATTCCACCCAGATCTACGATTACGTGCGCGAGATGGAACCGCCGGAATACGGCCAGGCGACGGCGCTCGCCAGCATCACCCTGGTGATCATCCTGATGATCATCCCGCTCCAGCGCTGGCTCTTGTCGCGTCGCCAATACACCACGGTCACCGGCGACTACAAACCGGGCCTGGTCCATCTCGGCGCCTATCAGCCCGTCGCTTTTGTCTTCGTGGTCACCATCGTCGCGCTTTTGACCGTGGTCCCGGTGCTGACCCTGTTGGGCGGCAGCTTCATGACCCGGGCCGGGTTCTTTCAGGCGATCCCCCCCTATACCCTGGTCCATTGGCAGACGGTGCTGGCCGACCCGATCTTCTTCCGGGCGCTGAAAACCACCCTTATCCTATCCATAACCACGGCGCTCCTCTCGCCGTTGCTGTTCTCCATGATCGCCTACATCCTGGTCCGGCGGAGTTGGCCGGGCAAGCTGATCCTCGATTCGATCTTCTGGGGCAGCGCCGGGATACCCGGGATTCTCTCGGGCCTCGGCCTGCTGTGGGTGATCACCGCCACACCCGGGCTGAATTGGCTGTACGGCACCATCTGGATCCTCATCATCGTCGTCATCCTGCAAGGGAAACTGACCTCTATCCAGATGTTCAAGAGCGTCTTCCTGCAGATGGGCGAGGACATGGAGGAAGCCGCGCGCATCGCCGGCGCCGGCTGGCTCAGGACCTATTTCAAGATCTGGCTGCCGCTGATCGCGCCGACCTTGGTGTTGATGGGGATATTGAACTTCGTCATCGCCGCGGGATCGACGGGAAGCGTGATCCTGTTGGCGAGCCGAGAAACCGTGACCCTGTCGCTGCTCGCCCTGGAATACGTGACCACCTCGACGGGCTCGGCGCGCGAAGTGGCGGGCATCATCAGCCTGTTCATCGTCGCCATGACCGCCGGCCTGGCGTTGATCGCGCGCTGGGTCGGATTCCACGCGGGGGTCAAGAACCGTTAGGGCGAACCTAGAGTTCCGGCGCCTTTTCCCAAGGTTTGCGGGCCGCCGGGCGATCGCTCCACGGGCCCCTTGTGCCGCCGTCCCGTTCACGCGAAAATACGGTGCGCGAGGTAAATATGCCCGCCATACCCATAGAGGGAGGAACCATGACCCGGTATTCCATCAGCCAACCCGTCGACTCGGTGGAGGCGCCCAGGCTGCTCATGGGCAAGGGGCGCTACACCGACGACATCACCCTGCCCCGCCAGGCCCATGCGGTGTTCCTGCGTTCGCCCCACGCCCACGCCGATATCACCCGCATCGATACCGCGGCGGCCGCGGCCATGCCGGGAATCCTCGCCGTCCTTACCGGCGAGGATTACGCCGCCGATGGGCTCGGCGACCTGTCGGGCACCACGCCGCCCAAGCGGCGCGGCGGCCAGCCCGGTTACCGCCCGCCGCGGCCCGCGCTCACCATTGACCGGGTGCGCCACGTCGGCCAGGTCATCGCCGTGGTGATCGGTGAATCCATCAACCAGGCCAAGGACGCGGTGGAAGCCATCGAGGTCGATTACGAACCCTTGGCGGTCCATGTCGACGCGGTCACCGGCACCGACCCCAAGACGCCTCTGTTGTGGGAGGATTGCGAAAACAACGAGGCCTTCTTTGTGGAAAAGGGCGATGGCGCGGCCACCGAGGCGGCCCTGGCGGCGGCGCCCCACGTGGTGCGCGATACCTTCCCGGTTTCCCGGGTGACCGCCAATGCCATGGAACCGCGCGCCGTGGTGGCCGAATACGATAGCGGGCGCGATCATTTCACGGTCTATGCCTGCCAGCAGCGCCCCTTCACCTGGCGCACCATGATGACCAAGAACATTTTCAAAATACCGGAAAATCAGATGACCGTGATCGCCGGCGACGTCGGCGGCTCCTTCGGCATGAAGGGTGGGCTTTATCCCGAGGTGCCGGTGGTGGCCTGGGCGGCCAAGAAGGTTGGCCGGCCGGTCAAATGGAACTGCGAAAGGTCCGAGGGCCATATCGCCGACGACCAGGCGCGGGACGTCACCGTGGAAGCGGAGCTCGGCTTCGACGATGACGGCAAATTCCTGGCGGTGCGCTACCGGGCCGCCGCCAATGTCGGCGCCTTCCTGTCCATGACCGGTTTCGGCACCCCCAACGGCATCGCCGGCGCGCTCTGCGGCACCTACACCACGCCCACCGTCCATGGCCGTTCATCGGCGGTGCTGACCAACACCTGCCCCATGGCCAACTATCGCGGGCCCTCGGGCACGCCCGGCAGCTATATCCTGGAACGCCTGGTCGACATGGCGGCCCGCGAGATCGGCATGGACCCGACGGAAATCAGGCGCCGCAACTATATTCCCGCCGACGCCATGCCCTATAAGCTGGCCAACGGGGCAAGCTATGACTGCGGCGAATTCGAGGCGGTCATGGACAAATGCCTGGCCCAAGCGGATTACGCCGGCATCGCCAAGCGCAGGGAAGAGGCCAAGGCGCGGGGCAAGTTTTACGGCGTCGGCGTTTCGTCGAGCGTCGATCCGTCGGGCAGCCCGTCGCCGGAATCCATCGAGTTGCGCTTCGATCCCGGCGGCTCGGTGACGGTGATGGCGGCATCCACGGCGGGCGGCCAGCATCACGCCACCATCTACACCCAGATCGTCTCCCAGGTGCTTGGCATGGAGGCGGAAAATATCCGTGTCGTCGAAGGCGATACCTCCCAGGTGTCCTGGGGGTCGGGCACCGGGGCGGCGCGCACCGCCACCATCTGCGGCACCACCGTGTTCAAGGCGGCCGAGAAGACCTTGGAGAAGGGCCGCCGCATCGCCGCCCACATCCTGGAGGCCAAGGCGGAGGAGGTCGAATTCGACGACGGCAATTACCGGGTTCCCGGCACCAACCGCTCGATTTCGTTCTCGGAAGTCGCCCAGGCCGCGTTCAAGCCCGCCATGGTGCCGCCGGGCGAGGAGATCGGTCTTTACGAGACCGTGACCTGGACGCCCGAGCGCAACAACATTCCCAATACCTTCCATGTCTGCGAGGTCGAGATCGAACCGGAGACCGGAACCGTCGAAGTTGTCCGTTACAACGTGGTTTACGATGTCGGCGTGGAACTCAATCCCACCCATGTGCGGGGCCAGGCCCAGGGCGCCATCGCCATGGGAATGGGCCAGGCGTTGATGGAGCAAATGACCTACGATAGCGAAAGCGGCCAGGTGCTGACCGGTTCCTTCATGGATTACTGCATGCCCCGCGCCGCCGATTTCTGCCACATGGAATTCGACAGCCATCCGGTGCCGACGGCCACCAACCCGCTGGGCGTCAAGGGCGCCGGCGAGGGCGGGACGGTCGGCTCCCTGCCGGCGGTGATGAATGCCGTCAATGACGCGTTGGCGCCGCTCGGTATCCGCAACCTGGCCATGCCGGCGACCCCCCAGCGCATCTGGCGGGCGGTCTCGGAAGCCAAGGCGCAGTCCAATTAAACGGAAATCCAGGTGAGTACGACCATCAACGAAAGCATCCACCCCGGAAACACTGGGCCTGGAAACAGCGGGACCCGGGCCACCGGGCCCAGGCCCGACAGTATATCGCCGTTCCGCGGCATGAACACCGTGGTGCGCATCCTGCGCATGGCCGCGCGCTACCGGTTCAGGCTTGGCCTCGGCGTGGTCTGCACCGTGATCGCGGCCAATTTTCAGCTGCTGATCCCGCAATTTTTGGGGGCCGCGGTGGACCATGCCCAGAGCCTGCTGGCGGGGACCGGCGCCAGCCCGGCGGAGGCCCAGGCGGCGTTGCAATGGGCGGCGGTGATGCTGCTCACCGCCGGGGTCCTGCGCGGCCTTTTCACCATGATCCACAACTACCAGGGCGAGGCCATCGGCCAGAGCATCGGCTATGAACTGCGCCTGGCCTATTTCGAGAAGCTCCAGCGCATGAGCTTCGCCTATCACGACCGCGTCCATTCGGGCGATCTGATGACCCGTGGCATGCTCGACGTGGAGGGCATCCGCCGGTTCGTCGATGGCGCCATGCTTCGGACCATCGTGCTGGTCATCCTAGTGGGTTATGGCGGCTATCACCTGATCGGCATAGACCCGGTCCTAGGCGCGCTGGCGCTGTCCTTCGTCCCGGTGGTCGCGTGGCGGGCGGCGGTGTCTTCCATCACCCTGAGGCGAACCTGGCGGGCCTTGCAGGAACGCATGTCGATCCTCACCCGCATCATGGAGGAAAACCTCGGCGGCATCCGCGTGGTGCGCGCCTTCGCCGCCCGGGCGTTTGAAATGGCGAAGTTCGACACGGCGTCGGACAGCGCCATCGTCTTGGCCATGCGCCGCATCCAGATTCGCTATACCAATGCCGCTTTCATGACCTTTTCCTATTACGCGGCCATGGGCTTGGTGCTTTGGGTCGGCAGCCACAAGATCATCGAGGGCGCGATCACCGTCGGCACCCTGGCGGAGTTCCTGGCCTTCATGGCGATCCTCCAGCAACCGGTGCGCCAGGTGGGCATGATCGTGAATTCGACCGCCCGGGCGTTTGTGTCCGGCGGGCGGGTGTTCGAACTGCTGGACATGGACCCGGCGGTCCAGGACAAACCCGGCGCCGCGCCGCTCCGTTTGACCGATGGCGTGATCCGCTTCGAGCACGTGGATTTCGCCTACGGGGAAGGCGAAGGGGCGAGCCCGGCGCTGCACGATGTCAACTTCGAGGTGGGACCGGGAAAGTCGCTGGGCATCGTCGGGCCGCCGGGCAGCGGCAAGTCGACCATCGCCCATCTCATCCCCCGGTTTTACGATCCCACCCTTGGCCGCATCACCATCGACGGCCAGGATATCCGCGACGTGACCCTGGACAGCCTGCGCGAAGCGGTGGGCGTGGTCCAGCAGGATACCTTCCTGTTCACCGCGACGGTGGATTCCAACGTCGCTTACGGCGACCTCAGCGCCGATCGCGAGCGCATCGTCAACGCCACGGATTCGGCCCAGCTCCATGAATATATCGATAGCCTGCCCACCGGCTACGATACCCTGGTGGGCGAACGCGGCCTGACCCTTTCCGGCGGCCAGCGCCAGCGGCTGTCAATCGCGCGTTCCATCCTGCTGACCCCCGCCATCATCGTGTTCGACGATTCCACCGCCTCCATCGACGCGGCAACGGAGCAGCGCATCCATGCGGCGCTCAAGGAGCTGACCCGCGCGCGGGCGACCATCATCATCTCTCACCGGCTGAGCTCGTTCATGCATGCCGACGAAATCCTGTTCATCGACCAGGGCCGCATCGTGGAGCGCGGCAGCCATGAGGAGCTTCTGGCCTTGGGGGGCCGGTATAAGGAGCTCTACGACCTTCAGGCCGATTTCGGCGACGATCTCGGGTTGGCCGCGTCCGCGGCCGCGCCCGAGGGCGCCTGAGGGGGGCGCGGGCCATGGCCATGATGCCCCAATCCCTGGCGGTACCCGGCAAACCGCCGGGGGGTCGGCCCGGCGGCCCCGACGGCGGCCTCAACGACGAAATGGACGAGCGCATCTTCGGCGCTGCCTTCGACGGCCGCATCGTCCAGCGATTCCTGAAATTCCTAACACCCTACCGGGCGCGCCTAGCCGTCGCCTTCTGTGCCGTCGTCGCCTTTACCCTGACCCAGCTCTCGATTCCCCTGGTCATCCGCGAAGCCATCGACCAGGCACTGGTCACCGACACCCAGGACGGCGCCCTGCTGGACCTCATCGCGCTGGCCTTCCTCGGCGTCATCGTCCTCAACCTGATCGCCATGTATATCCAGGAAACCATCGTCGGAAAAACAGCGGAACGGATCCTTTTCGACGTGCGCCGGACCATGTATGTGCATCTCCAGCGCCTGTCCATGTCGTTCATGGACAAGACCGAGGTCGGGCGGCTGATGGCCCGCCTCCAGAGCGATGTCGGCGCCTTGCAGGAGTTTCTCGACACCACGGTCACGGCGATCGGCGACATCCTGTTGCTGGCGGGGATCGTCACCGTGCTGATCTTGCTCAACTGGCAGCTGGGGCTTTTGACCCTGTCGGTGGTGTTGGTGTTGCTGATCGTCCGCATGATTTGGCTGCCGCTGGCCAAGAAGGCCTTCATGCGGGCGCGCCAGACCAGTTCCATCGTCAACGGGGCGTTGGCGGAGAACATCAACGGCGTGCGCACGGTCCAGGAGATGATCCGTGAACGGGTCAATTTCGAGCGCTTCGAAATCAAGGCGGCGGACAACCTGCGATCGCACCTCCGGGCGGCGAAGTTCTCCCAGGTGATGATCCCCATCGTCGACACCCTGACCGGCGCCGCCATGGCCATCGTCGTGGTGGTGGGCGGCAATATGGTGATCGGCGGCTCGCTGGATGTCGGCGTCATGGTCGCCTTCATCTTCTACGTGCAGCGGTTCTTCGATCCGATCCGCTCGCTGACCATCCAGTACAGCGTCATGCAGCGGGCCATGGCCTCGGGCCAGCGCATCTTCGAGGTGATCGACGTTCCCGTCGACATCGTTGACAAGCCCGGCGCGCTGGCGCTTGACCAAATCGACGGCGCCATCGAGTTGAGGGGCGTCACCTTCGGCTATCTGCCCGGCCAGCCGGTGCTCAACGATATCAATTTCCGGGTGGCGCCGGGCGAAACCGTGGCCCTGGTCGGGCCCACCGGTTCCGGCAAGACCTCCATCACCGCCCTGATCCACCGGTTCTACGATGTCTGGGAGGGAAGCATCTTAGTCGGCGGCCATGACGTGCGCGACGTCACCCAGCATTCGCTGGGCAAGCAGGTGGGCATGGTGCTCCAGGACCCCTTCCTGTTCACCGGAACCATTTTCGAGAACATCAAATATTGCAGCGCCGAGGCCACCCGCGACGATGTCGTCGCCGCCGCCAAGGCGGTCGATGCCCACGGCTTCATCACCCGCCTGCCCAAGGGCTACGACACCATGCTCGAGCAGCGCGGCGGCAATCTATCGCTGGGCCAGCGCCAGCTGTTGAGCTTCGCCCGCGCCATCGTCGCCGATACCAAAGTGCTGCTGCTGGACGAGGCCACCGCCAGCATCGACAGCCATACCGAGCGCCAGATCCAGCTGGCCCTCAAAAGCCTTTTGGCGGGTCGCACGGCCCTGGTCATCGCCCATCGCCTGGCCACCGTCCGCGGCGCCGACCGCATCATCGTCTTGAACCAGGGGCGCATCGTCGAGACCGGCAGCCACCGCGAACTGATGGCAAAGCGCGGCCTCTATCACCGGCTCTACGCCATGAACTACGCCTCGTTCGACGACATCCCCGAAGAGATCATCCGCCAGGCCGCCGCCGATACCTCCGCGACCTAAGGCGCCGGGTCCGGGGCCCGCGGCCCTTGGCGGCGCCTTTCGACGTCTTGGACCCGCCCGTTCACAGGCCGTCGCGGGTTTGATGGGGATTTGATGGCTTTTTGCTTGCCTGGTCACCGCACATCCCCGTGACGGCGGCCCCCAAGTCTCTCATCGGCCTTCAAATGCCGATGAGAGACTTGAGAGGGAGCCAAATCGGTGGATTGAGGCGTCCTCGTCCAGATTGCCGGTCCCGTTGATGGTGACGTCCTCTCCCTCGCGGAAGTGGAGTTCCGGACCGGGAAAGCTGCCGTTGACGCCAAGCGTATCCCGTTCCTGGCCGGTGATGGTGATCCGCCCTTTTTCGATGGCTAGGCCGTAGGATCCGGCATAAGCGCTGGCCACCGCCGACCTACACGCCAGGGCAAGCGCGCCGAGCCGTGCTGCTCGGCGCACCAATAGCTAGATGATTTTCATGATGCGGTTCCCCTTCACGATATTGATTAGCCCTTGACCTTGAAGCGGCCCACCATCCCCGCCTGGTAATGGCCGGGCAAGTTGCAGGCAAATTCAAGGTTCGGGAATTTGATGAATTTCCAGGTCAGTTCCTTGGTCTCGCCCGGTTTCACGAGGACGCTGTTGGCGTCGGCATGCACCATGGGCAAGTTGCCTATGCCGCCACGGGGCATGTTCATTTTGGCGCCATCGACGCCCGTCGGGGTGAGCATCCCCATTTCCATCATCTGTATCATTTCCTTCTGATGCTTCGCATGGCTATAGGAGGAGCCGATGTTGAATTCGTGCAGGAATTCACCTTTGTTCTTGAGGATGAAACGCACGGTTTCGCCGGGCCGTATTTCGATCTCGCGTTTGTTGAACAAGGTGTCCCTCATAACGACTGTGACCGTCCGCGTGACATCGGCCTCCTTGCCCGCCGCGCCGGAAGAGAAAGCAGAGGGGGAGCCGGTGCCGTGACCGGGACCGGGACCGGGACCGGCAAGGGCCGCGCCGATGGGTAGGATCAGCATGGCGGCGAGAAAGAGCAGACGGTGGTGGAAGGCAGGGGATACAAGCTTCAATTTACATACTCCTTTGTTGAAGGTTCCTTCTTCGGAGCGCAAGACCGACCCGTTCGGCGGATAGGCACCGACAAAAAAATTCGATATGGAAGAATCAGGACAGGCCTTGGAATCGACCGCCGACAGCGGCCGGTGGGTCGCTATGCTGGGCCCAGGATTAACGCCGAATTAGTGGATCTTCGACGCGGCACCGGTCCCGGTCGATCGACCGGGGGGCAGGCGGACATCCGATCCCGACTCTTGCGGGCAGAGGCCTGTTACGCGCCGCGGCGCGGGACTGGGGGATCTTGTTTGGAGAGGTCTGTGTGCAGGGTTTGCTCGTCAAAGAAGCGCCAAACCAACTCATCGGCTTTTAGTGATGTTGCCCAGGTTTTGGGAGCGGTGAGCGCAACGGTGGGGAAACAGATCCATGAGCAGAAGGCAACAAGGCCGTCGGTCGATGGATGAATGTCCTTGGGGCCGCATCGATCACCGTGATGAGGTGCTCGATTCCCGTCAATTCCTGTGAATGCGGACACCTTTCCCAACCCTAATGTGGCTACAAGAAACGCACAGGCAACAATAAAAACAACTACGCGAGACATTAAAAAACCCTTAAGACTGACGGAACTAAAAAGACCCTCTACCGATCACGGCGCTGCCGCTGAACGTTGCGCACTTTATCAATATCGAATGTGGCACCAATAGGGCGGGACCCAACCGGACAGCAGGCGCTTTCGTTTTTCAGATTTCTCCTTGCCGATCTCACCCTTCACGAATCGCTCGTCGAGAATTTGCACCGGAGTCTTCTATCCAGCCGGGTCGTCCCGCTGCGGATGCTTATTCCCGCAGATCTCGAATTCACTCATCGCTGGGGAAGTATTGCCCTGAACCACGCCCCCCTCCAACCGCCCGGCTTGGGAACGATCATTGCCTTTCCACAGGCCCCCGGTCTGCATCATCGCTACCAGCGGCTGGCAGTCTGAATTGCACCCTATCAGCAAAAATTGGACAGAATTGGTTGATTGAATAAGAGAGTATTTATGGCTCATCGTAGCGATGTAAGGGGCGAAGATGAGACAAAAACACAAAGCCCAATCGGGCAGCGGCGGGGGTATCCCTTGGCCGGCTAGTGAACTAGGACCGCGATGCGGCCTCGGCCAAGAGTTTGACCACCCCG
This sequence comes from Alphaproteobacteria bacterium, assembly GCA_004356985.1. Lineage (GTDB taxonomy): Bacteria > Pseudomonadota > Alphaproteobacteria > SMXQ01 > SMXQ01 > SMXQ01. Next base: position 15,745 of record SMXQ01000051.1, read on the forward strand.
TCGAAATCGCTGCGCGCCGTTTTATCTTCCTTGGTCTGTTGGCCCAGTGCCGTCCCCTCGGCCAGGCGGCAGAGCGCGGCGAAGCCCTCGAAGGTGCCGGGCGACAGGCCCGCCGCTTCCATGGTGGCGGCGATCTCGTCCATCTCGGTGGCCCACCGATAGGCGTCGGGTCCGAAATTAGCGGCCCGGCGCCGGGCGCTGGCCAGCGCCGGGTTGTTGTCCAGTTCCTCGCCAAGAAGCTCTTGGACGCCGAGGGTCCGGGCGCAGGTAAAGGCCTGGAGGGCGAGCAGGACCACCCCCTTGGAGACGGCGGCGGCGCAGATCTTGAGCCCCGATGCGCGGCCCGGCGCGCCGCCGATATCATGGATGTCGAGCCCAAAGGCGTTGAGCGTCGCGAAGCGGTCGGCGCCGGGTCCGGACGCGTAGATGCGCGGCTGGGGCTTGCCGTCCACCGCCGCCCCGCCGCGGATCGCCGCGTCCACGCAATCGATGCCGACGCCGGAGAGGATTCCGGCGATGGCCGCGGCGGTCCCCGGCGCGATGGCATTGCAATCGACGAACAAGAACTCGGCCGGCGCCGATTCGACGGCGGCGGCGATGCGCCGGGCGAATTCCACGGCGTTGCCGGGCGGCAGCACCGACAGCAACATGTCGGCCTCATGGATCAGGGCGGCGTCGCTGCCGACGTCGATAATGCCGGCCCGCGCCGCCCGGGCGAAGGTGTCGGCGCCGCGGCCCTCTAAGTTGGTGATGACCCTAAGCCCTTGGCTCACCAAATGGCCGCCGATGGCATGGCCCATATGGCCCGGCGCCATGATGGCGATGGTCTTGGCGTTCATGGTTTCCGATCTCCCGGGTTGGCCGGCATCCGATGACGGCCCAAGGATGTGGGCCTAGGCTTTCACGGGGCCGTCACGGGGCCGGCCCGAAGGCCGGCGACCGGGCGACCCAGACCGCGAGCACGGCCAGCATTATGAACCCGGCGGCGCCGATGATGTAGAAACTGTTGCCGATTCCCACCACTTCGGCGATGGCCCCGGCGGCGAGCGGCACCAGCGCCCCGCCGCCCCGGTTGAAGGCGACCCGGAGAGCGGTGATCCGTCCCTGCAGGCCCAGCGGCACGTTCTGCGCCAATACGGTGATCATCATCGGCAGGTTGACCCCCTGGCCGAGGCCGCGGATACAGATCGCCATCATCAGCAGGACATAGACGCTGCCCAAGGTGGGGACGATGGCGGTGCCGAGAATGGCCATGCCGATGGTGACGATCAACAGCCAATGGGCGGGGAAATGCCGCGCACAGAAGCCGGTGGAGAGCGCCGACAGGGCCGAGGCGACGTTGGCGGTGGCCAAAAGGCCGCCGATCAGCGTCCCCGAAAGGCCGATCTCCTTGTCCAGCCAGATCACGTAGAACGAAGTGTGGATGCCGGACCCCGCCTGGCGCAGCACCGTGAGCATGATCACCAGGGCCACCGCCGGGATCAGCAACAGCCTAAGGGTTTGGCCGAAACCGGTCCCCCGCGCCTTGGGCGCGGCGGTTGCCGATGGATTCTCTCCCGCGGTGCCCGAGGTGGTGTCTTCGGTGGCTGTTTGCGCCGCCTGGGCCATGGCGCCCAACTGGCGGGGGATGAAGATCGCCGCCGCGGCGCCGCAGGCGATCCATAGGGAAAGGACGCCGAAGCCGCCCCAGGAGCCCCAGAGGTCCCACGCCGGGCCCATCAGAAGGGGGCCGAGGATGCCGCCCAGGCGGGCGATGAAGATCATCCGCCCGGCATAGACGGGATGGCCCCTGAGGGCCTGGCTGACCAAGGCCTGGGTGCCGATCCAGCAATTGCCCTCGGCATAGCCCGAGATCATTTGCACCAATACCAGGGCGACGATGAACCACAGCGCCGGATCGCCGCCGTTATCGCCGCCCCAAACGGCGCCAAAGGCGCTGGGGAGAAAGGGATAGGCCATGGCCGATGCGGCGCCCAAAAGGCCGAAGGCGATGATCACCCGGCGGCTGCCGAAACTGTCCATGAGCGCGCCGCCATAGACCGACAGGCAGACCGTGAGGACCTGGCGGGAGGCCAGGATGAAGGCGATCAGGAACGGCAATTGGAAGCTGACCAGCCCGGCGACGAACAGCGCCGCGGCCATGGTGGCAATAGTTTGCAGCGGCCCGAAGAAGAAGGCGGTGACGTAGATCGAGCCCTGCACCCGCCAGGGAACGTGTTCCAATGGCATGGTCACGGCGATGGACTTCGGCCCAGGCGCCGTGGCGCCCGGCAGGGGTTGGCGAACTGGGCGTCGGAACCTGGCCGGCCCGGCCGGCCGCTTGGTGCCCTAAGGACCCGGCGCGGGCGCGATCGGTGTCCCGGGGCGGGCATGGCGCGTCTCAGGGGGTGTTGCCCGCGAAGGTGGCGGTGGCCCAGCCGCCTTCTCCCGTGGGCGGGTGGTAGAGTTCCTCTTCCATGCGCGGGACGGCGCCTTCCTTGGCGAGGGTCGCCTCGTATTCGGCGCGGATGTTGGGATCTTCCTCGTCATAGGGAATGGCGTTGCCGCCGTCGCGAATGTCGATGGCGCCGAGGTCTTTTTCCTCCACGCCGGGCAGGCCCGCCTTGCGTCCGCGCGCGTTGTTGGGTCCGAACCAGGCGGTGAGCCGGAGCGGTTCCTTGGAAATGCCGAAATGCTGGTGGTACCAGTCGCCGCTCATGGGGGCGGCGCTGACCATGCCCACCGGTTCGTAATCGACCCTGACGACCTTGTCCGCCAAGCCGGATTCCCAAGGCTTGGGGCCGAGCTCCGACGGCCAGGTATAGGTATAGCCCTTGCCCTTGACGCAGATCAGCACCGCCGCCGAGCCGTGCTTGTGGCCCTTGGAATAGCGCCCGGTCTCATGCTCGCCGATCCACAGATAGAAGCGGTTGGAGACCATGTGCGGCTCGATCCGCCGGTAGCCCGGCGAGCGCCGGTTATCGAGCGGCAATTGGCAGGTCATGATGTCGGGCAGCAGGTTGGTCTCCCGCATGGCCAGCCCGCGCACCGGATCGGGGGCGAGATCGTCCTTGGGCTTGAAGTAATCAGCGGCGCCGTCGAAGCGCTCGGCAAAGGTATGGCCGCAGTCGAAGATGAATCCGGGAGAATCGAACAGGTTCATGACGTTTGGCGCCGAGGTGCCGGCCAGCAGCAGCGCCGGGCTCGACGACGCATTGATGATTTGGTGGTAGGCGTTCAGCGGGATGGCGAACAGCGAGCCTTTCTGCCACTCGAAAACCCGCTTTTCGCCGCCCTCCTGCCAAACCTCGGTGGTGCCGCGTCCCTCGACCACCAGGAATTGCTCTTCGTACATGTGGCGCTCGATATTGAGGGCGCCGGCGCCGGGCACTTCCACCACGTAGGAGCCCCACAAGCCCTCGGTCCCGTAGAGCTGGATGAAGGCGCCCTTGCCGCCCATGCGGCGCCACGGCTTGAGGGCCAGGTTCTGCACCTTGTGCACGCCGTAATCGCGGTAGATGGGGATGCCCTCCTCGACCATGAAATTGTCGTAGGGCATGGGCGGCCGCTTGAAGGTGCCGAGACCGGCCTTCTGGGAAGTATCGGTGATTTCGTGCCAATGGCCCTGGTTCGGTTCGTCGTGGGGCATGGGTCCTCCAGATTTCTCGTTGCCGGGCTCTCGACCGGCCCGCGTCCCCGGGGCAGACCCAAAGGGGGGCCGCGCGACAGGGTGCACGCCGAATCATAATCTACAGGAAGGCGGGGGCATCCCTTAGGTTTTTATGGCCCCCGCCCTGGGGGTGTCTCGGCTTCCGCGGCCACCTCAAAGGGGCTAAACTTTCAGCCCCCGCAAGCACCTGGTTCCCTGGCCGCGGATCGACGCTAAAAGCCGTCATGGCGCTCTTTTCGAATGGGGCGGGCTACCGGCCCTCAAGGAGCCGAAACTCGTGTAAACCGCGATAGACTGCAGAAGAAATAGTGACGAGGGTGGTTTGAAAAATATAAATTTCCATAGGGTAAATATTTTATCAATTATAAATACCGTATGGTGGTTTTTTATATTTTGGATTGTTAATTATTTATTTGTCATTTTATATGATATTATTGGAATAAGACGTATTATTATTTCTATAGTCGTAATTTTTATTTGGTTGTTTGTCCAGAAACGTATCGCCACATGTGTGGCGTGCCGTGAAAATGTCTTCATGTATCGGGGGAGTTGGATTGGCTTTAAATCCCCGGATAACAATGGCCTGCACATCTTCGCGCCGAGTCGCTGCCCGCATTGCGGAGAGCCTCTTGGAAAGAATGGGGACGGGGAGGGATAGCCCAGGGGCGGTTCGTGTCGGGGTCATCGGGGACAAACAGGGCGCCCTCCACCGGCCGGTTGAATCCGACATGCCGGCAATGGAGATTTCGCCGCGCCCGGTGGGGTGATAATCCCCCGTCGGGCCTTATCTGATCCCTGCTCAGGCCGCTTCCAACGGCGTATCGAGGATCGTCCCCGCGACCAGAATTCCCCGGGTCGCGGCCTCCACCTCTCCATCCAGCGGGCGGGCGCCGCCGGTATCCAACCACAGCCGCAACAGGTGGCGGGCGCGCTCGGGCTCCGGCCAATCGGTGTAGGCCGAGCGCGCGTGGAGGATCACGTGGTTGTGCACGAAAGAGATATCGCCGGGCTCGAAGTCGATGTCCAGCGCCAGTTCGCCGGATATGGCCTGGTACATGCCGATGGCCTCGGCCTGGGCCGGGCTCAGCTTGGGCACGCCGGGAAGGCCCTGGGCGCGCTTGATGGTGCTCGACGCCCCGCGGGCCGAAAAATAGCCGTCCTTGACGCTGACCACGGGCTTGCGGCCCCATGGCCTGGTCACCCCCGGCGGCAGTTCGCCCCGCAGCGTGTGGTAAAAGCGGAAGGCCAGTTCATCGGCGAGATCCGGGCGGCGGGAGAGCATTTCGTTGTAGGTGGAAACGGAACTGCAGATGCGGTGGCGGCCGCCGGACTTGGCGGTGTGCAGGCAGCATAGCGAAGCCACGTCGCAGCCATCGGCGTGGAAGGTGAGCTCCGAGGGTGAATTGTAGCCCCGCCCGGTGGGCGCGTTTATGTCGCCGCCGATATTCTTGACGTGGCCCAACAGGTGCCCCTTGCCGTTCTGCGAGACCGCCTTGCCCACATGGCTGCCGATGCCTAAGAAAGCGCACGCGTTCTGGAACCGGCTGCGTCCCGTCACCGGCAGCCCCTTGATGATGGCGAAGCCCCGGCCCTCCAGCAGCTCCTCGCGGATTTCGGCCAAGGCACCACCAAATACCGGCAGCGGGAATTCCTTGCCGGTGAGGTCCTTGAGGTCGAGTGCGGCCGCCTCGACGCGCGCCACGGCATCGAAGATATCGGCGATTTCCACGTCCGACAATTGGTAGACCCAGGCCTCGGTGCCCTTAAGGTCGCCCGCCACCCAACCGGCGGGATCGACGATGGGCTTCATCAACTCCGCCGGCTCGCGGCCGCGCGGGCCCGGCATCCAGGGGTTTGTGGTCATCGGTTTCCTCCGGGGCGGTGTTTTGGGATTTTCCCATGCCGCCGCCCATCATATCTCTTGCCGGGGATTTTACCGCCCCCGGCGCCTCAGTTCCAGCGCGGCCATCTTGCGCCGGCGCCGATTCGCCCCGTGCGATCCGGGGGCCGTCCACACATGAGCCAAAGGCGACATTGGGTTACGCGCGAGGCGCCGATTCGCCCCGTGCAATCCGGGGGCCGTCCACACATGAGCCAAGGGCGACACGGGGTTACGCGCGAGGCGCCGATTCCAGGCCGATGTGGTTTGCGCCGTTAGAGTATTTTACCTCGATCTGCCCTTCCCTAAAAACTCCTTTGGGACCAAGATAGAAACCGGCCCAGCCCATGGAAGCAGGCCTCCCGGTGATCGAAACCATGTATGGCGGAGCCCGTCTCCATGACTTGCAATTGATCGGCGGGTTTTGATGTTCACCGGCGGTGGGAGACTGCAGGGACCATGAATGCCGAGAAACCGACCATGTCGGGAATGCCGATGATCGACGTGAAGTCGATCCAATTGCCGGCCACCATTCAGGATTGCACGATCCTTCAAGAGGGCACCGAGCTTTTTTTGCAGCACGGCTGCCTCTTCATCAAGAATGCTTTCGAGCCAGATTACGTTCGAGAACTTCACGATGAATTCAAAAGCGGTTTCGAGGATTATTTCTCCGATAAGGTGTATGAGGATGCCCTTGATGTCGGCGACAAGAGAACCATGATCACCCTCACTCTCGATGGGGTTTTCAACTCCAGTGATTATTATGCCCCGCCAAGAATATTTCCCCTTCTGGAGTTTCTTCTAACCAAAGACCTGATCGTCGCGGCCATGGGCTGCGTGGTTTCTTTGCCGGGATCGGAAGATCAGCATAGGCATCGGGACTACACCAATATTTACAACCCGGGGTTCTATTATCCCGGCGTCGAAGACTTCATCGCAAGAGGACCGCCCTACGCCATAACCGTGGGAATTCCGCTCGTGCCGATTACCGAACTTAACGGCAACACGCGCTTTTGGCCGGGCAGCCACCTCGAAATATTAAAATCAAAGGATCAGGATATCGGCCCCGGCGTCGACTTCGTTGCCGATCTGGGGTCGTGCTATCTCTTCGACTATCGAATATTGCACAGGGGTGTCGGCAATAAGTCGGATCGTCCGAGACCGTTATTGTACAATATCTATACGCGTCCTTGGTTCTCGGACACCAAGAATTATGCCCGGCAAGCGCCCCTACACATAACCGAAGAACAGTTCGACCGGCTGCCGGTGCGGGATCAAAAGATGTTTTCCTGGGCCCTTGTGGAACCGGCCACGAATCCGAACACACCCAACAGAAGAGGCCTCTGCTACTGCGGCAGCGGCCTGCTTTACGAGCGCTGTCACGGCCCGTCGGAAAGTGCTCTAGGGAATGGGTTGAAACTTTAGGTCCACGTGGTCGCCAAGGGCGAAGGTGTTTGGTTTCTCCGTCCACAGGTTTGTTTGGAACGCCAGGCGTTTCCCTTGGGTAAGGCGCGCCACGCGATGCCAAAAGGACGGATTGAAAATCACCAGCCTGTTTTCCACGGGCTGGATGCGTTGCAGTTCAGAGGTCTCCAATTCGATCAGCGCCGTCTTATCCGACAATTCCATGAAGCCGCCGACAACATTCTCCACGATGGCATAGTAGACGTGGCCGATCTCGGGACAAACATAGCGCCCTTCGCGGCGCCTCAATACCTCATCGCAGTCGCGGTGCCACTTGAGGGTCTTGTTATCGGTGAGGGCGTTGAACCAATATTCAAATCCAGCGACCTCTGATTCGGCGATCTGCCCCTGCCAAACTTTTTGAATCATCTGTTCCAGGGGGTTTGCCGGCGGCGAACGCCACCACCCATCCCACCAACTATAAGCAGGAACATTTTTCCACATCTGTTCGTCGCGCAACTGTCCGAGAAGCTGCGCATCCTTCAAGAAACCGTCACAAACCAACATCCGCGCCTCTTTCTCTGGGCAGGAATCGTCGCCGGGCCGGGTCCGGAACGACTCTCAACTTAAAGATTAATATGCGGAATTACTACAACCCATCAGTATTATTATAATATACCCTGGATAAGCAGTCAGTAATTTTTCCCCCCATGGTAAAAAAAATAAGATGAATTCCAAGCTTTCTTGCCAATAGATTTTCCGGGATGGCTTCGCGGTGCGGCCGCAATTCGTGTTCCAAAGATCGCAATTCAAGCCGCTCCCGGGCTTCCGCGTCCCGGCCAAACGGGTTAGGCTTGCGCCAAACGCAAATGCACCGCGCGCGCCTCGGCGTCCGCTGGCGATCTATCAGGGGGGACGCAAAAATGGAACACATCAAGTTCGGGCCCACGGACCTCATGGTGTCGCCCATCGGGCTTGGCTGCATGAGCATGTCGGGATGCTACGGCGCCCAGGACGACGCCGAGTGCATCGCCACCATCCACCGGGCGCTGGAGCTCGGCATCAATTTCCTCGACACCTCGTCCAATTACGGCGAAGGCCACAACCACACCCTGATCGGCAAGGCCATCGCCGGGCGGCGCGACGAGGTGGTGATCCACTCCAAGCTGGGTTCCATCCGTCCCGACGGCGTCAACGTGGTCAGCGGCACGCCGGAACACGTGCGCAATTCCTGCGAGGCCGGGCTCAAGCGCCTCGGCATCGAGACCATGGACGTGATCTGCATCTCCCGGGTCGATCCCGTGGTGCCCATCGAGGATACCGTGGGCGCCATGGCCGAGCTGGTGGCCGAGGGGAAGACGCGTTTCATCGCGCTGTCCAAGGGCCTCACCCCGGAGCTGTTGGCGCGCGCCATGGCCGTCCACCCGGTGGTTTCGGTGCAAGACGAATATTCGCTGTTC
>SMXQ01000052.1 GCA_004356985.1 Alphaproteobacteria bacterium
CCCGATGTTTTGGAAACCGGATAAGCGTACCGACTGGCTCGCGCCGTGGGGCACCGCCTTGGCGGTGATCGCCTGTTACGGAACGCTTGCCTTCGTTGGCGCACTGTCTCTCGCGGGAATCACCGTTGCCGTCCACGAAGGCCTATGGGCCGGCGTTATCGCCCTATTTTCCATGCTCGCCCTGGCCGGGATTTTTCTCGGCTGGCGCGGTCACCGCAAGATAGCGCCGCTGCTTTTAGGTGTTCTTGGCGCCGGCATGATCCTCTGGACCATGGGACTTGCCTACAGCCGCGTGGTCGAAATAGCCGGGTTCATCATCCTTGTTGTTGCCGCCGCCCTCGACTGGCGCGCGAAACGTCACCGTCCATGGCATGAATAGAAACGGTGACCTTATCAACCCGATGACCTAACCCAACAGCGCCGCGCGAAGGCCCCGCCCGGATCGCGTCTTCCCGCGATGACCTTTTGGACCAACACGGATTTTGGACCGGTCAATGGCGGCGGGCCAAGTGCATCAGCGGCGCTTAGCCGCCGCCGTGCTTCCTGGCCGAATCGATAAAGGCATCGACGGCCTCGGGCGCGGTGTCGAAGGCGCAGACCAGCCGCAGGACCAGCGCATTCTCACCGCCCCAGCGGTAGAACTGCGCCCCGTCGCCCTCGATCCCGGCGATGATCTTAGGCGGCAGCGCCACGAAGACCTCGTTGGCCTCGGTCGGATAGGCGAGGCGGGCCCCGGGCACGGCGGCCAGGCCGGCGGCCAGGCGTGCCGCCATGGCATTGGCATGGCGCGCGTTGTCGAGCCACAGGCCGTCGCTAAGGTAGGCATCGAACTGGGCCGCCAGAAAGCGCATCTTGGAAAACAGGTGGCCGCCCCGTTTGCGCCGGAAGGCGATGGTTTCGGCCAGCGCCGGGTCGAAGCAGACGATGGCCTCGGCGGCGAGGGCGCCGTTCTTGGTTGCCCCAAAGCACAAGATGTCGACGCCCGCCTTCCAGGACGCCTGGGCCGGCGTGCAGCCGAGCCCGACCACCGCATTGGCGAAGCGCGCCCCGTCCATATGTACCTTGAGCCCCGCGCCATGGGCGAAATCGGCGACTTGGCGCAATTCGTCGGGGCCATAGACGCGGCCGGTTTCGGCGGCCTGGGTCAGGCTGATGACCGCCGGGCGGACGTTGTGGACCCCGTGGTCCAGCTTGGCCGCGGCGGCTTCGATGTCGGGCACGGCGATCTTGCCGTCGCGGTCGGGCAGCACCATCAGCTTGGCGCCGCCGGTGTAGAACTCCGGCGCGCCGCATTCGTCCAAATTGATGTGCGCCTGGGGATGGCAGAACACGGCGCCCCAGGGGGGCGTCATGGCGGCCAGGGCGACCGCATTGGTGGCGGTGCCGGTGGCCATCAGGAAGACTGCAGCGTCACATTCGAAAATCTCGGCGATGCGGGCTTCCACGGCGAGGCTCAATTCGTCCTCGCCGTAGGCCGCGGCGTTGCCGCCGTTGGCCCGCGCCAGGGCTTCAAGGATGGGGGGCGAGACACCGGCGGTATTATCGCTGCGGAAGTCCATGGGCGGGTCCTATTCCTCGTGGTTCCTGGAATTCACAACCATGGCACATTCGATGCCGGCGGACAGGGGCCGTCGGCCTCATTAATGGCGCAGGTTGGGTTAACGCGCGGATGGGGGTCGGGGCACTTCACGTGACAAGGTTTGTTTAACAGGAAATTTCCTAGGGAACCCGAATTTCACGGCGCGAAGGCCTTCTTTGCCTATTCCTTCGGGACGCCGCCGTAGCGTTGTTCGATGCGTTGCAATTCCTGGTTTCCCTGTTGGCTGTAGAATTGCCGCATTTCTTCGGCAAACGGCTGCTTGCCCAGGTAATCCTCGGTAACGCCGGTCTGCTTCAGTTCCTCCAGCAGCGCCTTCTGGGCGCAAAGCGCGGCGATCTGGAGGGCGCCCGGGATGACGGCGCAACTGGCGCCTGCGTCTTGGTACTGGCGCAGCGTCATCCCTCGCGGCAAGACGCCGAAGGTGGGCTTGCCGACGGCTTGGCTCAACTCTTGAATCTTGTCGCCGCCACGGGCCGAAAGCCAGGCGCCATCGGCCCCCGCCTCCATGCAGGCCACCAGTCTCTCCAGCTTTTCCCCCCAGTCGGCAACGTCGCATCGGGCGATGATCATCAGGTTCCCGTCTTCCCTGGTATCTACCGCGGCACGGATCTTATCCACCATTTCCTGGCGGGTGACGAAACTGCCGCTGTAGCCCTGATAGGTTGGCCGCTTGGGTGTCAGTTGGTCTTCGATATGAATCGCCGCGGCGCCCGCGCGTTCATATTCCTTGACCGTCCGCACAACATTCACCACCCCGCCAAAGCCGGTGTCGGCATCGGCGATTATGGGAAGGTCCACGCCATCGGCCAGCGCCGCGATACGTTCGGTCATCTCGGTCATGGTGAGGATGCCGGCATCGGCATAACCCGAGGTTCGGTGGGCCACGCTGCCCGAAGCATGGATGGCCGGCAATTGGGCCAAGGCGACCAGACGCGCCGTGATGACGTCTCCGCATCCCGGGGCGATGACGATCTCCGAAGCGGCCAGCAAGTCCTTCAGGTGCTGCCGCTTTTCTTGTGCAGTGGCCATTTTCGTTCTCCCTATGAAATGACTCATGGTACGCGGCCGACGGCCGGGAACCGGAAATCCACGAAGTGCGGCTTGCCTTGGCTTTCAGGCATTGGCCCGCGTCCCCGGTTCTCATGTTAGTCCAGAAGGGTTTCGAGGGAAGGCCCGATCTGGCTGGAGCCCTCCCATAGCGCCGGCCGGGCCATCCCGTCCGCCGGGCCTGGGCCGCGCCCGGCCAATTCGGTTGGCTTGCACGCGGGAGTCGCCTAGTAATAAAGCCCGCACCGCGACATACGGGCCCGGACTTGAATAAGATCGTCAATTCCCTGATTGGCGCCCCCATCGAGCGTTTGGAAGACCCCCGCTTCCTGCGTGGCCGCGGCACATTCGTCGGCGACCTCCTGGCCGACGACATGCTCCATGCGGTGATCCTGCGCAGCGCCGTGGCCCACGGCCGGATCGTCTCCATCGACGCCACCCGCGCCCTGGCCCTGGCCGGTGTCCGGGCCGTGTTGAGCGCGGCCGACCTTGGCGACGAGGTGCCGAAGATCCCGATCCGGCTGGGGGCGCTGGAATCCCTCAAGGACTACCAACAACCGGTCCTGGCCGTGACCAAGGTCCGCTATGTCGGCGAGCCGGTCGCGGTGGTCATCGCTGATTCCGCCGCCCTGGCCGAAGACGCCATGGAATTGGTCGATGTGGAAATTGAGCCGCTCCCCGCCATCGTCGATCGCGACCAGGCGCTAAGCGGCCGTGGGTTGCTGTTCGAAGAGACGCGTTCCAACCACCCCGCCATGTTGTCGGCCATCAAGGGCGACGCCGATGCCGCCTTCAAGGGGGCCTATTATACCCGGCGCGAGAGCCTTCGCGTTCAGCGCCACTCGGCCATGCCCATGGAATCCCGGGGGTTGGTCGCCGCCTGGGACGCCGAGGCGGACACCATGACGGTCTACGGCGCGGCCAAGGTTCCGTTCCACTCCAGGCGCATTCTTGCCGCCCTCATGGACCTGCCCGAGGATTCCGTGACGATGATCGAAAACGACGTCGGCGGCGGCTTTGGCGTGCGCGGCGAGTTCTATCCGGAGGATTTCCTGATCCCGTTCGCGGCACGCCGGCTGGGCCGTACCGTCAAGTGGATCGAGGATCGCCGCGAACACTTCTTGGCGACCAATCACGCGCGGGAGGCGGAATGCGATCTTGAGATCGCCTGCGACCGCGACGGCCGGGTGATCGCGCTTCGGGGCCAGGCCTGGGTCAATACCGGCGCCTATATCCGCACCACGGGGCCGGTGGCCCCGCGCAACCTGGCCCAGGTGCTGTCGGGCCCCTATCACGTCGAGAACATCCACATAGATGTGGGAATCCTGGTCACCAACAAGACGCCGAGCGGCACCTATCGCGGGCCCGGCCGATTCGAGGCCGATTTCTTCAGGGAAAGGCTTTTCGACCTGGCCGCCAAGGACCTCGGCATCGACCGCGTCGAATTCCGCCGCCGCAACCTGGTGCGTGAGGAGGACATGCCCTGGCCGTTGGCCACGGTCATGCCCATGAAGATCGAAACCGAATGCGACGGCGGTGATTACGCCATCACCCTCGACCGCTGCCTGGCCGAGTTCGATTGGCCCGCCAAATCCAAGGTCGCGGGAAAATTCCTGGACGGGCGATTCCACGGCATCGCTATCGCCTGCTATTTGGAGGGCGCGGGATCGGGCGAGGAACACGCGCGCCTGGCGCTGGAAAGCGACGGCTCGGTTTCGGTGTCGGTTGGGTCGTCCTCCCTGGGCCAGGGGGTGGAGACGGTGTTCGCCCAGATCACCTGTGACGCGCTGGAACTGCCGCTGGACCGGATTCGCGCCGTCGCCCACGGTTCGACCGATTTATTGCCCAATGGCGGCGGCTCGTTCTCCTCGCGGTCCATCGTCTTGGCGGGCTCGGCGCTGATCGCCGCCGCCGATAAACTCAAGGCGGCGATCCGCGAGGCCGCCGCCGCCAGGCTGGGCTGCGATGCCGCCGACATCCATGTCACCGACGGGAAGGCGCTCGGCCCGGGCGGCGCGGTGGTGGCGTTCGGTTCCCTGGCAAGCGAGATTTCGCCCATCGACGCCAGCTATACCAACCCCAAGCGCACCTACAGCTACGGCGCCCACGCCGTCCATGTCGCGGTCGACCCCGGCACCGGCGGGGTCAAGGTGCTCGATTACATGGCGGTGGAGGATGTCGGACGCATCATCAACCCGCTCACTCTGCACGGTCAATGCACCGGCGCCATCGTCCAGGGCCTGGGCGGCGCGCTGCTGGAACACCTGGTCTACGATGGGGACGGCCAATTGCTCACCGGGTCCTATGCTGATTATTTGCTGCCCACGGCGTCTGATTTTCCTGCCATCCGGGTGGTCGCCCTGGAAGACAAGCCGTCGCCCAACAATCCTCTCGGCGCCAAGGGCGCCGGCGAGGGCGGCATTATTCCCACCGGCGGGGTGATCGCCAACGCGGTGGCCAACGCCTTGGCGTCCATAAATGTCGCGCCCAACGCGCTGCCGCTTTCGCCGCCCAGGGTCTGGGAGTTGATCAGGGCCGCGAAGGGCTGAAGCACAGGCCGGGTTTGGCCGGACGGCGCTCAGGGATTCTCGAGGTGCGCGCCGCGCGATCGATAGAGTTCCTCATCGGCATAGCCCATGGTGTCGGGCTTGCCCCGGCCGAGCATGACTTGGAAGTACACCGGTTCCAGGCTGCGGTTCTCATAGCCATGAATGACGCCCGCCGGGCACGAGACACATTCCCAGGGGCCGAGCCGGGTCCACAGCCGGGCGCCGCCCTCGTCCTCCATGAACACGTCGAGCAGGCCTTGCAACACGAAGAAGCATTCCTCGATCTCATGGGTGTGGGCGGCGTTGCCCTGGCCCGGGTTGACGAACATGATGGACAGGGTGAAGTTGGCGGCCGGGATCACGCTGGGATCATCGTGTTTGCCCGAACCGCCGGCGCCGATAAAACGGTGTTGGGCACGCTTGAAACCCTCGATCTTCGCGTCCTCGAAGGCGGCCCAGTCGGGAACCTTGTCCTTGAAACGCCCGACATGGCGTTCCATGATTTCGGCCAGCGGAAGGCCGGCGAGTTCCTTTGGCAACGGGTGGCGGGCGACGGTCATGGCGGTCATTCCTTTGGCTTGGTTAACCACATAAGACCCTAGCATTATCCGATCAAGGCCCAAATTCTTGGTGGCGACAACGGCAGCTCCATGGGCTCGACGCCGAAATCGGCCAATGCCGCGGCGACGGCGTTGGCGATCACGCCGCCGACCGGGATGATCTCTCCCTCACCCCCGCCCTTGGCGCCGAGCGGATTGTTGGGTGACGGAATGAGCTCGACCACGGTGGAACGGATAACCGGGAAGCACCCGGCCGACGGCACCATGTAATCGGCCAGCGTCCCGGTGAGCAGCTGGCCGTCGCCGTCGTAGACCAGGTGTTCGAGCAGCGCGCCGCCGAGACCTTGGACGATGGCGCCCACGGCTTGGCCGTGCAAGGTTGCCGGGTTGATGATGCGGCCCACGTCCTTGATGGAGGCCACGTCGATCACCTCCACATGCCCGGTTTTCACATCGACCGCCACATGGGCCGCGAGGCTTCCATAAGCGTAGGTATGCTTGTCGCCGCGGTACGTGGCCTCGGCTTCCACGGGCGCCTCGCTTAGTTCCGACAGCGCCAGGGATTTGCCGGCAGGCCCCTTCGCCGTACCGGAATCGAGGGTCACCTCGCCCGGTTCGCAGCCCAGCGCCCGGGCGGCAACCTCGCGCAATTTATCCCTTAACTTTTCCGCCGCCAAGACGATGGCCGAGCCGCCCATGACGGTGGCGCGCGAATGATAGGACCCATGTCCCTGGGCGACATCCCCGGTGGAGCCATGGCGCACGCGGATGCGGTCGAACGGCGCCTCCAGCGCATCGCCGGCGATCTGCGCCATGATCGTCTCGATTCCCTGTCCCACCGCCGCCGAGCCGACATAGACCGAATATGTGCCGTCGCTCTCAAGCACGATGCGGGCGTCCTCGGACGGCCCCGCCCCGCCGCCTTCGATGAAGCAGCCGATGGCGATTCCGTGGTAGCGCCCGTCGATGAGCCGTCCGTCGAGCTTGACTTTCTCCGCCCAGCCGAAGTCCTCCAGGCAGCGGTCCAACAATTGGCGGTAGTCGCCGCCGTCGAGTTCCGTGGCGCTCTCATAAGGGGTGATGGTGGCGAGGGGATAGGGCATCTGGTTTTCGCGGACCAGATTCCGCCTGCGGATCTCGACCCGGTCTAGCCCTAAGTCCTTGGCCATCAGATCGATCAGCCGTTCGCGGACAAAGTCGGCCTCGAAGCGCCCGGGGCCGCGGTAGGTGCCGGCTGGGGTCTTGTTGGTAATCAACTGGGTGGTTGATAACGCGATATTTTCGATGTGGTAGGGACCGGACATGAACTGGGCCACGTTGCGCGGGGCAACCGAGCCGTTGGTCCGGATATAGGCGCCGTTGTCGGACCAGGACCGGCCCCTGAGCCCGAGGATGCGCCCGTCGCCGGTGGCGGCGATTTCGATCTCGCACTCGGTCTCGCGCGCGTGGTTGGCGGTCATCAGGTGTTCGCGCCGGTCCTCGATCCATTTCACCGGCCGGTTCAACAGCCTTGCGGCGAAGGGGATGAGAAAGTCCTCGGGGTAGAATTCGCCGCGCGAACCAAAGCCGCCGCCCACGTCCACCTCGATCATCTCGATCTGTTGTTCGGCGAGGCCCATGGCCGCGGCCAGGATCTTGCGGTTGGCGAAGGCGACCTTCGCCGCCCCCCACAATGTCAATTTCCGCGCCCGGCCGTCCCATTGGGCGACGAACCCGCGCGGTTCCAGGAACAGCGCGGCATGACGCTGGATGCGGAAGGTCTCCTTGCGCACGTATTGGGCATTGGCGAAAGCGCGTCCAGCGTCGCCGCGCACGGCGGTCCAGCGGATGGCGACGTTTGATCCATGGTCCTCGAACAGAACGGTTTCGCCCGCCTCCGCGTGTTCCCGGTCGACGATGGCGGGCAGGGGCTCGATGTCGGCGCCGATCCGGTCCAGCGCATCCTCGGCGATCTGCGGGGAATCCGCGACGATGACGGCCAAGGGCTCGCCCACGAACCGAACCTTGCCATGGGCCAACATGGGCTGGCGGAACGGCGCCAGCTCGGCCAAGGGCTGAAGCCGGAGCGGGATCACCGGCACCGGGCGCCCCAGGTCACGCGCCGTGATGACCGCCCGTACCCCGGCCATGGCCCGGGCATCGCCGGTATGAATCGCCCGGATGCGGCCATGGGCGACGGCGCTGCGCGCGATGACCGCGTGCAACTGCCCCTCGAGGTTGACATCGGCGACAAAACGCCCGTCCCCGCGCAGAAACCGGAAGTCCTCCACGCGCTCCATGGGGCTGCCGATGAGCAAATTTCGCGGCTTCACGGCGGCGCGTCTTGGTCCGCGTAGTGGGCCCGCGCTTCCAGCACCGCCTCGATGATGGGGATGTAACCGGTGCAGCGGCAAATATTGCCCGACAATACCTCTCGCACCCGATCGGCGTCGGCGTCGGGCTCTTCGGTCAGCAGCGCATGGGCGGTGGTAATCATGCCCGGCGTGCAAAAGCCGCATTGCAACGCGTGATGTTTACGGAAACAGGCTTGCAGCGGGCTCAGCGCGTCATCGTTGCTGAGCCCCTCGACGGTGACGATTTGCTCGCCATGGGCCTGGACCGCCAGCATCAGGCAGGCGCGCACCGCCGCGCCATCGACGATCACCGTGCAGGCGCCGCAGACGCCGTGTTCACATCCCAGATGGGTCCCCGTGAGCCGCAGGGTGTCGCGCAGGAAGTCGGCGAGGCTTATGCGCGGCGCCACCTCGGCTTCGACCGTCTTGCCGTTGACCTTCAACTTGATCCGCATGTGCGTTCCCACTTGCTTTGGCACCCGGTTGGGTTTCGGGGCTACCCCGCCGCGCGGGTCAGGGCGCGGGCGACCAGTGTTTCGACCAGGGCACGCCGATAGGCGGTGGGCGCATGGAAATCCTCCATGGGGTCCACTTCCCGGGACGCCGCCTCGGCGGCAGCGGCGATGGCATCGGCATTGACAGTGCTGCCGTTGATCATTCTTTCGGCCTGGGCAAGCCGCATGGGCCGGTCCGCGGCGCCGATCACCCCGATATGGGCATCGGTAGCCCTGCCCTGGGAATCGAGGTCGTAATACAGCGCCGTCCCGGCCAAGGCGAAATCGCCGCGCCGGCGGGCGAATTCCTCGAACGCCCAGCGCCGTCCCGCCGGCCAGGGCGGCAGGTGCAGCCCGGTGATGATCTCGCCGGGCCGGAGGCAGGTGGTCAGGGCGCCAAGGAAGAAATCGGCGGCGGCCACCCTGCGCTCCCCGGATTCGCCCATGACGATGATTTCCCCATCGCAGGTCACCGCGATGCCCGGCATCTCGGCCGCCGGGTCCCCGTAGGCCAGGCTGCCGCCCACCGTGCCCCGGTTGCGGATCTGGTAATGGGCGACATGGCCGATGGCTTCCACCAACAAGGGATGGGCGGCGGCAAGGCCGGCGTTGCGGTCGATTTCGCACCAACGGACGAAGGCGCCGAGCCGCACGCCGCCGCCATCGATGCCGATGTCCCCCAGGCCCGGCACGTCCTTGAGATCGACCAGGAGCCCGGGCGCGGCGAGCCGGAACGCGAGAAGCGGCATCAGGCTTTGGCCGCCCGCCAGCAGCACGGCGTCGTCGCCGTGAAGCCTGAGGAGACCCAAGGCCTCGTCGAGGCTTTTGGGGCAGGCATAGTCGAAGTCGGGAAATTTCATGGTCTCAAAACCGGGCCGTGAACAGGCGACACCCAATAGGGTAGACTATTGCCCCATAAACCGAGCAACAATAAATCCGCCTTGTCACCGGGAATACTAGAACGACGGAGACCACCAAATGGCCAATTTGCGTCTTTCCCTCGCCTGCGGGCCCTACGACCGGACCCAGGCGCTGATCGATGGGACCATCCGCCCGGAAGGCATCGACCTCAACTATGTGCCGCTGCAACCGGCGGAGATCTTCTGGCGCCAGCTCCAATTCAACGAGTTCGATGCCTGCGAGATGTCGTTGTCGAATTACGTGATGCTGTTGAGCCGTCCCGATCCGCCCTGCATCGCCATTCCCGTTTTTCCCTCCCGCGTGTTCCGCCACGGCTATTTCTTCATCAACACCGATAAGGGCATCGAGGGGCCCCAGGATCTCGTTGGCAAGCGCGGCGGCGTGCCGGAATATTCCATGACGGCGGCGGTCTACATGCGGGGGCTTCTCCAGCACGAATACGGCGTCACCCCCGATCAGATCGATTGGCTGCAGGGCCGCGAGGACCGCATCGAGCTGCACCTTCCCGACAACATTAGGGTCACCCAGGCGCCCAAGGGCACCGAGTTGGGCGATCTCTTGGAACGGGGCGAGATCGACTTCCTGATGACCGCCAACAATCCGCTTTCGTTCCGCCGCGGCTCGCCCAAGGTCGCGCGCCTGTTCCCCAATTACGTCGAACTGGAGAAAGACCATTACAAGCGCACGCGCATCTACCCGATCATGCACACCGTGGTGATCCGGCGCGAGATATATGCGCGCGACCCGTGGCTGGCCCTGTCGCTGTACAAGGCCTTCTGCGCCGCCAAGGATCGCTGCTTCGCCACCCTGAAGGAGGCGGGTTCACCCAAGGTTTCCGTCGCCTGGATGCAGGCGATGATCGAGGAGGAGCAAGCCATCTTCGGCGCCGACTGGTACCCCTATGGCTTGGACTCCAACCGGCCGACCATCGAGGCGCTTTTGCAATACGGCTTCGAGCATGGGCTCACCGGGCGCAGGCTGGAAGCCGAGGAATTGTTCGCGCCCAGCACCCTGCGCGATATCCCCCTAACCGATGGCCAGCACCTCTGATCGGCCCGGCCCTGGCCCAAGAACCCGGCCCTAGCCCAAGAAAAGGCCGGGCGCCCAAAGACGGGTGCCCGGCCCCAAGGGGTCGGAGGAATCTTAGTTACAACTGATCGACTTGGCCGTGCTGCGATGGCCCTAGTGGGCGATGGTGCAGGTCATGCCGGCCTTGACGGCGGAGCGCTTGGCCTTGTCAGTTACATTTAATCGTCTTGGCGACCGACCTGTGCCCTTCGAAGGTGATGGCGCAGTCCATCCCGACCTTGAGTTTTTTGCCCCTGGCTTTCTTCCCGCCGATGGTGATCTTGGTGCTTCGCCCCGAGACGCTGGCCTGCACCGGCTTGCCTTTGTCCAGGAACTGGATGCGGCGCCCCTTGCGCTTGATCTTCACCAGCTTGGCCTGGACCGTGTAATAGTTGGTCTTGCGCTTGACGAAACTTTTCTTGGCCGCTTGCATTTCGGCATACATTTTGGCGATGGTCGCCTGGGGGGTCGCGTAGATGCGCTCGACGAACTTGGCGATATCTTGCCCCGGGGTCGGGTTGATGGTCAGCCTTCTCTTCTTCGCTTCGGCGAGAAAGGCGGCATCGTTGACGATCTTGGTGAGTACCTTGCGATAGGTCGCGACGAGACCGGCGGACACGCCGGGCGGCGCGATGAAGGCGCGGCCGACCACTTGCTTGGCCAGCAGAATCTCGAGAATAGCCCTGGATTCCTGGTCTTTCACGAAGCTGGAAATCGCCGGTACGTCTTTCACCCGCGGGTCCATGGACGGGTTGAAGGTGACTTGCATGAGAACCCGGATTTTTTTACCGGTCAGCCAATGGGCCTTGGTTCCGGTGATGGAAGACCAGGAATAATTGATCACCCCGTCGACCTCGCCACGCTCCATGGCGAGACCGATGGATCCGGTGCCCGGATATCCCGAGATGACCTTGAACTTGGTGCCGATCAGGCGATTGAGCATGGCCGGAATCATCGCCGAGGTTCCCCCGGAATTGCCGATGATCACTTGTTTCTTGAAGAGGTCCTTGGTCGTCTTGAACGGTGTGGTGTGCCACACGATCAACATGTTGCGGAGGCGATCGACGCTGATCAGGTAGTTGAAACGCGTCGCCACGTATTTGATGTTGGGCAGGCCCTGGATCTTGGCGAACAGGGCGCCGCTCGGCATGGTGGCGATGGCGCTGCCGTCCTTGGGCGCGGCACTGTAGAGCCAGTACAAAGACTTGACGCCGCCGGCGCCCGGCATGTTCTGGACGACGATGGTCGGGTTGCCGGGCAGGTGTATTTTCAGGTGCTTGGCGGTGAGCCGGGCGTAACTGGTGAAGCCGCCGCCGGTGCCGGTTCCTATGACCAGTTTAACCGTTCTGGGAAATTTTTCCTGGGCTTGGCTTGGCGCCGAAAGTGCCAACCCGAGGGTGGCGGCGCACAAGGCCACGCATGTGTTTCGCAAAAGAGCCCTGATCGACATAACAACACCTCCTCTAGTTTTTTATCTTCCCCCAGACGGTCTGTCCCCGTCCGGTTCAAACAAGGTTTCGCGTTTCCGCCCCGCCGAGCCAAGCTCTGGGGGAGCCGTCCGCCGGCGGCTTCGCGGGCTCAATTCGGGGTCGTGTCGTAGCTGGTGAGCTTGATGAACTCGAGCCGCGTCCCGTCGGGATCGCGGAAATAAATCCTCGGGCCGTTGACGGTCCCGCCCTGGCGATCCTCCTCGTACAGCACTTCGGCGCCGGACTCCTCGAGAATCCCCTTGGCCCGCGCCAGGTCCTCGTCGGAGATCATGAACGCGTGATGGACGAGATCCTTGCGGTTATCGGCATTGATGGGTGATTCCTCGGAACACAGCAAGATACAGGTGCCGCCCGCATCCATGAAGGAATGCCGCTTGCCGTCGGTGGTGATCAATTTCAAGCCGACGACGTCGCTGTAAAATTTAGTGCTTTTCTCAAGGTCTGAAACCGGGATGGAAAAATGGGCGATACCCTTGCATTGGATCATGGCGTTGTCCCTGTTCTTTGGTTGGTGGGTTCCGATCCCACTTTCACGGGGGATTTTCCCTTGGCCGCCTCAACGCGCGGCCGCTTGCGCCGCTGTTTTCGATGCCGGGGGCCAAAAGCCCGCAGCGCGGCGGGGCCTGGTGTCGGCGATTTCCTGAACGGTAATACGATTCCGATGATTTTGGTACATCGGTTTCGAAACCCTTCACAAAATACCAGCCACCGGAACGCTATTCCAGGTAACCGCACTGCCGCCAGAAATCCACCGCCGCGCGATGTAGCGGCACGTGTTGCGGCGTATCAGGGGCGTCGAGACACATCCTTTCCACCGGCAGGGGACCTTCCTCTTCCCAGGGGATGTTGTGCTTGCGGGCATCGAGCGCGGCGCAAATCCGCGTCACCAAAAGGTCCGGCGCTTCGGCATGGACGAAGATCGGCCAACCGCTGAATTCCAGCGTCAGCACGTCCGCGGGAAGACCCGGATAATCTTTCTTCTTCAAGGTCGAGCGGCGGTAGCCGAGCGCCTCGAGCTTAATGACAGTCGTTTCCGAGAGGGCAAGAATGGTGAAGTCCTGCGCCGCCTCGTTCAGCCACACGTGGGCGGCTTCGTCGAATATCGCATTGCACGTGCCGTCCACCAGGGCCCCGAACCTGGGCCCGTCGGGATAGGGCAGCAGGCCCTCGCGGGTGAAGCCGCCGCCCCAAGACCGGATATCGTCCAGCGAGCAGCCCGCCGCGGCCAAGACGTGATCCAGCATGGCGTGGAGCCAATGGTCGTGCTGGCCGCGCAATCCCAGGATCAGGGGGCAATGGTTGGCGGCGATGTCTTCGACCGATGTGAGGCCGAAATCCCGGCTGACCGCGAACACGATTTGATCGGAGGTCGGGATGACGCCGATGGACCGCACCGGCTGGGGCGCGGTGAAGGGCGGCTCGCCACGGTAGGCGAACCCCAGGGCGGCGGCTGGATTGATGATGGCGAGGGCCGCCTCGCCCTTGACCACGGCATCGACCCCCTCGACGGTGCTCGAGCCGAATAGGGCGAGAGGCCAGTCCGCGGCACCCTGCGCCCGCAGCATGACCTTCGCCTGATTGTAGGGTTGGTCGCGGTCAGCCACCAGTTCGGAGGCGATCTCCAGGACCACCCGCGAGCGCGTCAATATCGGTGTCGGCCTGAGGTTTCTCGGTAATCTCGCCATGGTGTCAGGCTAGGGTACTTGCGGGCCAAATTGAACCAAGCGGCACCTGACCATGCCCGCGAACATGGTGATCCAGGGACGCCCCCTTGGGGGTCGGCCAGGTGTCGCGGGTTTACTTGGAACCGAGCCAATACTTGTCGTTGACATTGACCATGATGCCATTGGGGTCCCAACATCTGCCGTCGGCCGCCCGGCCGCCGTTCTCCACCAGCTTCCGTCCAGTGTCTTCCTTGTCGTCGACCACGAAGCCGAGATGGTCGATGCCGACGAACCCCTCCTTGTCGGTGCCTTTGAAGTTCTCGGTCGGGGTCAGCGTCAGATTGACGGTTCCGTCTGAAAGCCAGATGCTGCGCTCGGTTTTATGGACGCACTCCAAGTCGAAGGTGTTTTGGTAGAAAAGCGCCGCCGCTTCCACATCCGGCACCGCAATGGAAATGTGACGCAACTTCGCCATGGCGTTTCCTCCGTGTTGAGGTCATTCCGGCCCGGGACCACGGTCCCCGCGGCCCAACCCTTCGGACAATTTAGCAATC
>SMXQ01000053.1 GCA_004356985.1 Alphaproteobacteria bacterium
TCCGGGATCATGGAGAATGCCGCCGACGGCATCATCACCATCGACACCTTGGGTCGTATCGAAAGCTTCAATCCAGCCGCCGAACGCATGTTTGGTTACACGGCGGAGCAGGTCCGAGGCCAAAACGTCTCCATGCTGATGCCCGAGGCGGACAACAGCCGCCATGACGGATATATCGAGAATTACCTGCAGACTGGAAAAGGGACAATCATCGGTATCGGCCCCCGGGAAGTCATCGCCCATCGCAAGGACGGCACCACCTTCCCCCTGAGCCTGGCCGTCAGCGTGGCGAGGATCGGCGGGCAAAAGAATTTCATCGGCATCGTGCGCGACATCACGCAACTCAAAGAGAACGAGCAGCAACTGCGCCAAGCCCACAAGATGGACGCCATCGGCCAGCTCACCGGCGGCGTGGCGCACGACTTCAACAACCTGTTGACCGCCATCATCGGCAATTTGGAGTTGCTCGAAGAAAGAATGAGCGGCGATGCGGAAGCACAGAAGCGGTTGGCAGGGGCCCTTCATGCCGCCTTGCGCGGCGCCGAACTGACGAAACGCCTTCTCGCCTTTTCCCGCAAGGAAGCCCTCTCGCCGAAGCTGACCAATCTCAACCAACTCATACCAACCACGGTCAAGCTGCTGGAGCGGACCCTGGGCGAGGATATCGAAATCGAGACCGTCCTGGCAGGCGGGTTGTGGCAGACCATGATCGATCCGGGCCTGCTGGAGAATGCCCTCCTCAACCTTGCCGTAAATGCCCGCGACGCCATGCCCGACGGTGGCAAGCTGACCATGGAAACCGCCAATACCCGCCTCGATGAGGCCTATGCCGAGGCCAATGACGAGGTGAGCCCGGGCCAGTACGTCTTGGTGGCCATAAGCGACACCGGTTGCGGCATGTCGGCGGAGACCATGGAACATGTGTTCGAGCCCTTCTTCACCACCAAGGAGGTGGGCAAGGGCACCGGCCTGGGGCTTTCCATGGTGTTCGGCTTCGTCAAGCAGTCGGGGGGCCATATCAAGATCTACAGCGAGGAGGGCCACGGCACCACGGTAAAGCTTTATTTCCCGCGCTCATCGCCTTCCGCCGATGCGCCCGGTCCGTGCCATGGTTCCCAGGCGGCAACGCCCATGGGCAAGGAAACGATTCTGGTGGTGGAGGACGACCCCGACGTCCGCGCCTTCGTGGTGGCCGCCCTTGGCATCATCGGCTACACGGTGCTGGAGGCCGAGGACGGGCCGGCGGCGCTCGGGCTGCTTGATGACCGCCACCACATCGATCTGCTGTTGACCGACGTCGTCATGCCAAACGGCATGAGCGGCCGAGACGTCGCCAATGAAGTCCTGAAACGCGATCCGCGGATCAAGGTGTTGTACACCTCGGGCTATACCGATAATGCCGTGGTCCACCACGGGAGGCTGGACCAAGACGTGGAACTCCTGGGCAAGCCCTACACCAGGGAAACCCTGGCACGGACGGTTCGGCGCATACTCGATAGTTGACAAGATCAAGCCGCGTCGGCCCAGGCCGGCCATTGGTGGGGACCGGGCGGCGAATCGCGCCGGCGCACAGATGTTCCCGCCGCCCCAAGGCGGGCATCAGGGCCGCCAACGCCTCACTGGGTGTCGACCGCCGGGACCGCCGCCAAATCCGCGCGCCAAGGCCGATGAGAGCGGAACCAGACCTGCCGCTTGGGCGGCAGGTCGTCGCGCTGGCGGGCGGTGGCGACGCGGATTCCCAACACCTTGGGCCCGTCTCCCACCGAGGTGGCATAGATATTGGTGCCGCATTCCGGGCAGAACACCTGGGCCCGTTTGTTGCCGCTTTCGGCCGTCTTGACATAGGTCTTGAGCGCCCCCGACAGCAGCGTGAAGTCCTCTTCGGCGATGGGCACGACGATACGGAACGCCGAGCCCGAGAGCGTCTGACAGTCGGTGCAGTGACAAAGCGTCACCTTGGCCGGATCGGCAACGGCGTGGTAGGTGACCGCGCCGCAATGGCATCCGCCATCGATTTTCATGGTTCCTCTCCCCCAGGCCCGTGCGCACCCTTTGGCGCGCGGCCCTTTCATGCAGCCCCTTATACCCCGAGAGTTCATCGCTTCAACAGGGCCATGGCGCCGACCGCGCCTGTTGCCGGGCCGGCGAAATTGCGGCTACGATCCAGGTGCGCTTGACCCGCGCTAATTTTTAACCGGCAGGGAAGGATGCGATCGTGGTACTGAACCTGCGCCGTGTGGTGACCGGACATGATTCCCAGGGACGCGCCGTGGTCACCATCGACGACCATCCCACCAACAGGATTTCCAACCGCCCGGGCCATGAGTCCATGGTGGTGTGGACGACTTCGGGGACACCGGCCGAAATCTTGGGTGACCAGGACGGCGCCGCGTGGCCGGTGAGCACGCCGCCGATCCCCCAGGGGTCCATATTCCGCCTCATAGAATACTTACCGGGCGTGGAATCGCGCATGCACCGCACCGACACCATCGACTATGCCGTTGTCATCTCCGGTGAAATCGACATGCGCCTGGACCACGGCCAGGAGGTGCACCTCAAGGCGGGCGACGTGCTGGTGCAGCGGGCCACCATTCACGACTGGATCAACCGCGGCCATGAACCCTGCGTGATCGCCTTCGTCCTGTTGGACGCCAAGCCCCGTTCGGATGCCAAGGCCCGTTCGGATGCCAAGGCCCGTTCGGATGCCAAGGAATGATCGGTGCTAACCCCTGGCGGCCGCCCGGCGTTCCTTCCTGGACCAGTGGGCGGAGCCCAGCACCGTCAGCATGCAAATGAGAAGGAAGATGGCCGAACAGTAAAACAGCCATTGGGGCATGCCGATGTCGAGCAGGGCGCCCAACAACACCGGGGCGATGGTGCCGCCGATGGCCTGGCCCGAATTGACGAACCCGAAGGCCTTGCCGATGGAGCCCTTGGGGCTGGCGGCGCGGATCATCATGTCGCGCGCCGGGCGGATGATGCCTTGCAGCAACCCGGCCATGGTGAAGGCGAACACCAGCACCATGTAGTGAAGGTCGACCATCCCCACCATGACGGCGATGGCGGCGGAGACGGCCAGGGCCACGGTGGCGATGGTCGCGTGGCGGCCGAAGCGGTCGGCCAGGAGGCCGCCGCACAGCGCCCCTACCGCGGTGGCGAACAGGAAGCCCGAAAGGGCCCCGCCCGCGGCTTCCAGCGAGGTGCCGTGCAGGCTCACCAACCCGGCCACGGCGAAGTTCTTGAAGGCGCCCGAACCCAGCGCCTGGAAGGAGAAGAATAACAACAGGAACAGCATCGGCACCGAGGTGAGGATCTGCTTCATGGCCTGCCAAGTGGTTTGCTCTTCGCCGCCGCCGGGGCCCGCGTTCGCGGCACGCTCGGCCGCGGGTTTCACCGGTTTTTGGGGCTTGTCCGGGGCTTCTCGAATATGTTGCCACTGGGTGAACAGCCCGGCGATGACCACCAGGCCGACCACCACGAAAGCCTGGATCACCTCCCGCCAGGTCCACCCCATGACGCCGATCATGAACAGCACCACCGCCGGCGCCGCCCCCATGCCCAGATAGCCGGCGAAAATATGGGTGCTGAACGACCGGCCCATGCGTGAGTGCGCCACCGTCCCGTTCATGATCGAATAATCGGCGGGATGAAACACCGAATCGCCGATGCCGGCGATGACGAAAAGAACGCCGATCAGCCAGAACGTCTCGACCAGGGAAATCAGCAGATAGCTGGTCAGGATGATGGCGAAGCCGAAGACCAGCATCAACCGCGCGCCGAAGCGGTCGACCAGGATGCCGGCGGGCAACTGCATCACCCCGAAGGACAGCGACTTGAGGCTCAAGAGAAGCCCCAGCGCGGTATAGGGCACGCCGAGCTCGGCGTGCAGGATGGGGAAAAGGGGCGGCAGGATCATCCCGTAACAGTGGCTCATGAAATGGCCGCCGGAGACCACGCCGACCACCTTGATTTCCTGTTTCAACCTGCCCGCGGTGGTGTCCGTCATGTTCTTGAATCTCGGCCAAAATTTCGGGACCCGCCGGGGTCCCGCGCACGCCCAATTGCTGAGCCTGCCGTGAGTATAGCGCGAATGATCGCCCGCGGTCTTTAACCCAAGGCCCAGGAGGTGGGCCGTGGCGCCATTGAGGATCGCCCGGCGATGGGGTAACACTAATTGCGTCGGTGCCGGGGCGAATTTGCCCAGGCCGCCCCACTTGTGACCGAGCCCGCCCAAAGAGGAACCCCATGGCCGCGTCCGCCGAAAAACTTCCCGTTCTCATCGCCGGTGCCGGGCCGGTGGGCCTGATCGCCGCCCTTGGCCTGGCCCAGCGCGGAGTGCCGGTGATCGTGCTCGAGGCCGAGGCGGGCCTTTACCAGGACCCCCGGGCGGCGACCACCCATCCCGCCACCCTGGAGATGCTCGACGATCTCGGCCTGTTGGCCGAGGTCGAGCGCCAGGGCCTTGTTTGCCGGCATTTTCGCTTTTGGGACCGCGTCACCGGCGACATGGTGGCGAATTTCGACCTCGATCTCCTGCGCGGCGATTGCCGTTTTCCCTATGTCATCCAGTGCGAGCAGTTCAAGACCGCCTCCATCGCTTATCAAGCGCTCGCCGCGTTGCCGGGGACCAAGGTACGGTTTTCCCACCGCGTCACCGGCGTCAGCCAGACCGCCGACGGGCTCACCGTCACCGTGGAGACGCCCGACGGCCCGGCGGAGATCGCCGGCGCCTACCTGATCGGCGCCGATGGCGGGCGTTCCGAGGTGCGCAAGGCGCTGGCCATCGAATTCGAGGGGTTTACCTATCCCGAGCACTTCCTGGTGCTGACCTCGCCGTTCGATTTCGCCGCCCACCGGGACCTGGTCTACCGCAATTACTTCTTCGATCCCATCGAGTGGTGCAACCTGTTCAAGGTCGCCGCCCTTGGCCCGCCGGGCCTGTGGCGGGCGGTGTTTCCGGCCGATCCCGGGCGCGCCGACGCCGACGTGCTGGGCGATGCCAACGCCCAGGCGACGCTCAAGCGCTTTTTCCCCAAGGACGGGAGCTACGAGATCGTCCACCGCAATCTTTACAAGATCCACCAGCGCGTCGCCGCCGCCTTCCGCGCCCTGCTGGCCGGCGACTCAGCGCACCTCAACAATTCCATCGGCGGCATGGGGCTCAACGGCGGCATCCACGACGCCGTCAACCTGGCGGAAAAGCTAGCTTCCGTCTGGAAGGGCGAGGCCGGGGAGGAATTGCTCGATCTCTACGACCGCCAGCGCAGGATCACCAATAAGGAATTCATCCAGGCCCAGACCATCCAGAACAAGAAGATCCTGGAGGAGCGTGACTTGGTCCAGCGCAAGAAACGCATGGACGAGCTTAGGCGCACGTCGGAAGACCCCGAGGCCGCGCGTGAGTTTATGCTGCGCACCTCGCTGATCGCCAGCGTCCGGCGCGCCGCCGAGGTCACCTGAGGCCGATCCCGTCACCGCGGGCGCTCACCGCAAATCCGGCTTCGGGCGCGGCGCCAAAGCTGGTATACTCGGGCCCGGGAGGCTGGTGGTGGACGGGCGCTCCGCCAATCCGGTCAGGTCCGGAAGGAAGCAGCCGTAACGGATTTCGCCCGGGTCATCCGCCGGTCTCTCACCTTCCGGTTTCTCACCTAGAGGCCGAAAAACCGATATATCCGGGGCGTTTGCCGGGCCACCGGTTCGGGTCCAAAACATGAACGACGACAATCGAGAGACCACCGGCCGGGGCGAGGTCAAGGGCGAAGGTGGGCCGGCCTCCGGCGCGGCCTATCAGGTGCTGGCCCGCAAATACCGGCCCCAGACCTTCGCCGAGATGATCGGCCAGGACGCCCTGGTGCGCACCCTCACCAATGCCATCGCCGCCAACCGCCTGGCCCATGCCTGGCTGCTGACCGGGGTGCGCGGGGTGGGCAAGACCACGGCGGCGCGGATCATAGCGCTGGCGCTCAACTGCACCGGCGCCGACGGTAAGGGCGGGCCGACGCCGAGCCCCTGCGGCGTCTGCGCGGATTGCCGCGCCATCGCCGAGGGGCGCCACCCGGACATCCTGGAAATGGACGCGGCCAGCCGCACCGGCGTCGACGACGTGCGCGAGCTCATCGACGGCGTGCGCTATCGCCCGACCTCGGCGCGCTACAAGGTCTATATCATCGACGAAGTCCACATGCTGTCGGCCAACGCCTTCGCCGCGCTATTGAAAACCCTGGAGGAGCCCCCGGAGCACGTCAAATTCGTCTTCGCCACCACCGAGGTCCGCAAGATCCCGGTGACCGTGGTCTCGCGCTGCCAGCGTTTCGACTTGAGAAGGGTCGGCGAAGACGAGCTCGCCCGTCATTTCGCCGCCATCGCCGAGGCCGAGGGCGCGGCGGTGGATGCCGGCGCCCTTCGCCTGATCGCCCGGGCCGCCGACGGCTCGGTGCGCGACGGGCTCTCGATTCTCGACCAGGCCTTGGCCACGGTGGGCGAAGGGGCCGGCGTCAATGAGGACGCGGTCAGGGCCATGCTCGGCCTCGCCGACCGCTCCCAGGTCTTCACCCTGTTCGAATCGGTGATCAAGGGAGAGATCGGCCCGGCCCTGGCCCAGCTGTCGGAACAATACGCGGCGGGGGCCGACGCCGAATGCGTGATGGGGGATCTGCTAGACCTCACCCATTGGCTGACCCGGGTCAAGATCACCCCCGCGGTGGCCGACGACCCGGTGGTGCCCGAGGCTGAGCGGGTGATCGGCCGCGCCCTTGCCGAAGGGCTTTCCATGGCCAGCCTGGCGCGCACCTGGCAGATGTTGCTCAAGGGGCTTGGCGAGGTGCAACTGGCGCCCCAGCCCATGAAGGCCGCCGAAATGGTGTTGGTGCGGATCGCCTACGCGGCGGGATTGCCGAGCCCGGCGGAACTGGTCGCGCGGTTGGAAAAAGAAGCCGCCGCCGCACCGGCCGCGCCGCCGGCAGCGGCGCCGGCGCCGGCACCGGCACCAACCCCTGGCCCCGCGCCCGTGGGGCAATCAGCGGCGGAGGACTCACCGTTGCCCGCGGCAGCGCCGGACTCACCATCGCCCGCGGGAGCGCAGGACTCACCATCGCCCGCGCCGCCGCCCGCGCCGTCCCAGGGGGCGGCGTCTGCGGCCGCCGCACCGGCCCCCGCCCCGGCAACGGAAACCGACGCGGCGCCGGCGCCGGAAGTGACGGCATCGCTGCCCGAGAGCTTCGCGGCCGTGGTGAGCTTGCTGGATGACGCCCGCGAAGGGATCCTTGGCACCGAACTCCGCACCCAGGTGCATCTCGTGCGCTACGCGCCGGGGCGGATCGAGTTCCGGCCTTTGGAATCCGCGCAATCCACCCTTGCCAGCCGCCTTGGCACCACCCTGGCGCGGCTGACCGGCAGCCGCTGGGCCATCGTCCTGTCCAGCGAAGAGGGCGCGCCCACGCTTTCCAGCCAGACCAAGTCCCTTGCCGAGGAGGCCAAGCGCGAGGCGGCCGCCCATCCGCTGGTGAAAGCGGCGCTCGACGCCTTTCCCGGCGCCAAGATCACCGGGGTGCGCGCCGCCGCCGCCATGGCTGAGGATGGCCCCGTGGCGGACCCCGACCAGGACATGCAGGAGGACGAGGAATGAAGAACCTGAGCCAGATGATGAAACAGGCCCAGGAAATGCAGGCCAAGATGCAGGACATGCAGGCGCGCCTGGATGAAGCCGAGGTTACCGGTGTCGCCGGCGCCGGCCTGGTCACCGTGACCCTGAGCGGCAAGGGCACGCTCAGGAAGATCCATATCGACCGGTCGGTGGTCGACGCCGATGACGTGGCCCTGCTGGAAGACCTGGTCACCGCGGCTTTCAACGACGCCAAGACCAAGATGGACGCCATGGTGGCCGAGAAAATGTCGGAAATCACCGGTGGGCTGCAACTGCCGCCGGGGATGAAGCTGCCGTTCTGAGAGGCTCCGCGTTGCCATGTCGAGCCCGGAAATCGAACGCCTGATCGGCTTGCTGGCGAAGCTGCCGGGGCTGGGCCCGCGTTCGGCCCGCCGGGCCGCTCTCTATCTCTTGAAACGCAGGGAATCGGTGATGACACCGCTCGCCAAGGTGCTGAACGACACCGCCCACGCGGTTGGAATATGCGGCACTTGCGGGAATCTCGACTCAAACGACCCCTGCGGCATCTGCGCCGATCCCCGGCGCCTGGGGTCACAGATCTGCGTGGTGGAAGGGGTCGCCGACCTTTGGGCGCTGGAGCGCGCGGGGGCCTTTGCCGGCCGCTACCACGTGATGGGCGGGGTGCTGTCGGCGCTCGACGGCGTCGGGCCCGAGGACCTCAACATGGCGGGGCTGCTGGCCCGGGCGGAAGATCCCGAGGTGGAGGAAATCATCCTTGCCCTGTCGGCCACCGTCGACGGCCAAACCACCGCCCATTACATCACCGAACGCCTGGACGGCGCCGACGTCGCCATCACCCGCCTCGCCCATGGCGTCCCCGTGGGCGGCGAGCTCGACTACCTGGATGACGGCACCATAACCGCGGCTCTCAAGGCCCGCCGGCCAGTTTAGGGCACTAATCCTTGGGCGGCCCGACCAGCGCCGTGAGGTCGGGCACCGCTTCCCAGGGCCGCGGGCGTTGGGCCATGCGCGGCACCTCGATCACCGGAATGCGCGGCAGCAAGGCGGCCACGGCGGCGGCGGTCTCGGCCAGCGGCACCGGCTGGTCGGCGGACTGGCTGATCACCACGCCGGCAACCGGGATGGCGCGTTCCATGAGCGCCGCCGCCGCCGTCAGGGTGTGGGAGATGGCGCCGAGGTAAGACCCGCCCACCAGGACCGCGGGCAGGCCGAGCGCCGCCATCCAGTCCAAACCCGTCGCCTGGTCGGTGATGGGCGCCATGACCCCGCCGACACCCTCGAT
The DNA here is from genome assembly GCA_004356985.1 of Alphaproteobacteria bacterium. Lineage (GTDB taxonomy): Bacteria > Pseudomonadota > Alphaproteobacteria > SMXQ01 > SMXQ01 > SMXQ01. The sequence continues at coordinate 8,907 of SMXQ01000053.1, forward strand.
CACCAACACCCCCGCGCCCTCCAGCCCGGCCCGGCAATGGGCCACGACCTGATCGAGGTCGATGGGCGCGCCGGCGCGCCTTGCCGCCATGTTGGGGGCGATGGGCTGGGCGAATCGCCAGGGCGAGGCGTGGGCGATGGCCGCGTCGGTCACAGCGCGCCCGGCGGCCGTCAACAAAAGGCCGGTATCGCTGATCTCGGGCCGGGTGGGGTCGAACCCGGAGATCACCGGCTTGAGGACACGGACCACCTCGCCCCGAGAGAGCAACTGGTGCGCCAGCGCCGCGGCGACCAAGGTCTTGCCGATCTCGGTTCCAGCGCCGGTGACGAAAATTCCCCGTCCCATGGCCCTCAAGCCCCGAGGCCGAGATCCCGGACCGCTTGGGCCAGGGCGGCGACGTCCTGCTCGCGGTGCACGGCGGAAAAGGTGAAGCGCAGCCGCGAGGTTCCCTTGGGCACCGTTGGCGGGCGCATGGCGGTAACCAGGAACCCGCGTTGGGCAAGGCGATCCGCGGCGTCCAGCGCCCGCGCCTCGTCCCCGACAATCAGCGGCACGATGGCGCTGAGCGCTTCCGGCAGGTTGAGCGCCCGGGTGAAGGCCCGGGCCCGGGCCAGCGGCAGGGCGGTCAGTCCGGGGTCGTTCTCGATCAGCTCCAGGCCTTTTTCGGCCGCCGCCAGGGTGCCGGGCGGCAGCGCCGTGGTGTAGATCAGGCTGCGGGCCCGGTTGACCATCAACTCGATCACCGGCCGGCTCGCCGCGAGATAGCCGCCATAGGCGCCGACGGCCTTGGACAAGGTGCCCATCTGGAGCTCCACGGGGAGCCTTTCGCCGCCCGAGAAACCGCTGCCGCGCCCCTGGTTGATCACCCCCAACGCATGGGCGTCATCGACTAAAAGCCAGGACTCATGGGCCCGGGCGGCGGCGGCCAGCGCCGCCACCGGCGCCCGGTCGCCGTCCATGGAAAAGACCCCTTCGGTGAGGATCAGGCAATGGTGGTGGTCGCGGCGCGCGCGGCCGAGAATCCGGGCGCAATCCTCGGCGTCGTTGTGGCGAAATAATAGCAACTCGGCGCGGGCCAGGCGGGCCCCGGCATGGAGGCAGGCATGGGCCAGTTCGTCGGCGACGATCAGGTCGTCGGCGCCGACCAAGGTGGGAATGATGCCGATATTGGCGAGATAGCCCGACCCGAAGACCAGGGCCGCGTCGGTGCCCTTGATTCGCGCCAGGCGTGTCTCCACCGCCTGGTAGAGCGGATTGTCGCCGGTCACCAGCCGCGACGCCCCGGCCCCGGCGCCGAAACGCTCGGTGGCGTCCATGGCCGCGCGCTTGAGCGCCGGGTGCTGCGATAGGCCGAGGTAATCGTTGTCGCAGAACGACAGCAGCCGCGCCGGCCCGCGCCGGACGCCGCCGCCCGCCTGCCTTTCCGTGGGCTTAAGGCGCCGGGTCAGGGTGGCCGCCGCGATGGCTTTGAGCTTATCCCGGGCGAAGTCGTCAAGGGGATCGGTCATGGCCCGATGATAGCCGCAATCGCCCGCCAAGGGCGCGGCCGATTGCGTATGGCGGTGCGATTGACTAGGGTGCGGGGAAAACCGCGAGAGGACCGAAATCCATGGCTTCACGGGCCGAAGACCGTCCCCCCCATGCGTCCCCCCATGCGCCCCCCGATATCCGCCACGACTGGACCCGGGCCGAGGCCGAATCACTTTTCGCGCTGCCGCTGAACGAGCTCCTCTACCGCGCCCATGGCCTGCACCGGCGCTATTTCGATGCCAACGAGGTGCAGCTCTCGACCCTGCTCAACGTCAAGGACGGGGGGTGCCCGGAGGACTGCAAATACTGCGCCCAGTCGGCCCGCTATGAGAGCGGATTCAAAGCCAAGAAACTGATGGCCCTGGACGAGGTGGTGGCCCAGGCCACCGCCGCCAAGGCGGCGGGCGCCCAGCGTTTCTGCATGGGGGCGGCGTGGCGGGCGCCCAAGGATCATGAACTGGAATCCGTCTTGGACATGGTGGCGGCGGTCAAGGGGCTCGGCATGGAGACCTGCGTGACCCTCGGCATGCTCACCGGCGACCAGGCCCGGCGGCTGGCCGCGGCGGGGCTCGATTACTACAACCACAACTTAGACACTTCGGAGGAATACTACGCCGAGGTCATCACCACCCGGACCTACCAGGACCGGCTCGACACCCTCGCCCATGTCCGCGCGGCGGGCCTCCGCGTGTGTTGCGGCGGGATCCTGGGATTGGGCGAATCGGTCGCCGACAGGGCGTCCATGCTGGTGACCCTGGCCAACCTGGCCCCCCATCCCGAATCGGTGCCCATCAACATGCTGGTGGCCATCGAAGGCACGCCCTATGCCGCCAACGCGCCCATCGACGCCATCGATTTCGTGCGGGTCATCGCCGCGGCGCGGATCATGATGCCGGCCTCGGTGGTGCGCTTTGCCGCCGGCCGGGCGGAGATGGACGTGGCGGCCCAGGCGCTGGCATTTTTCGCCGGCGCCAATTCGGTGTTTTACGGCGAAAAGCTGCTGACCACGCCCAACCCGGCCGGGGCCGAGGACCGGCAGTTGTTCGACCGGCTCGGCCTCAAGCCCATGACGCCGCGGGCGTGAAGGCGCAAGCGATGGCGGCGGAGGGGGCCGGGCGCGCCGCCGATGCGCCGGGCTGGTTCGAAGCCGGGCTCCCCCATATCTGGCTGCCCTATACCCAGATGGCGGTGGAACCCCCGCCCCTGGCGGTGAGCAGCACCGACGGCGTCCACATTGACCTCGCCGACGGGCGCCAATTGCTCGACGGCACGGCGTCCTGGTGGACCGCGTGTCACGGCTACAACCATCCCCATATGGTCGCCGCCATGACCGAACAAGCGCGGCGCATGCCCCACGTCATGTTCGGCGGGCTGGTCCATGAAGGGGCGTTGCGCCTGGCCCGGCGCCTGGCTGCGGTCACCCCCGGCGATCTCGACCGCGTGTTCTTTTCCGATTCCGGTTCGGTGGCGGTGGAGGTGGCGCTGAAGATGGCGCTGCAATACTGGGTCAACGCCGGCGAGACCGGGCGCACCCGGTTCGTCTGCTTCGAGGGCGGCTATCACGGCGATACCCTTGGCGCCATGGCCGTGTCCGATTCCGAGCAAGGGTTTGCCGCGACCTTCCGCGGCGCCCTGGCCGCCCAGATCACCACGGCGCTGCCCCGGACCCGGGCGGCTGCCGCGGAGTTCGAATCACTTTTGGACTCACGGCGCGGGGAGATCGCCGCCATCATCGTCGAACCCCTGGTCCAGGGCGCGGGCGGCATGCTGTTCCACGATGCCGATACCGTGGCGAGCGTGGCGGCGGCGGCGCGGTCGCGGGGGATTCCCCTCATCGCCGACGAAATCTTCACCGGTTTCGGGCGGACCGGCCAGATGTTCGCCTGCCAGGCGGCCCAATTGGTGCCCGACATCATGTGCCTGTCCAAGGCCCTGACCGGCGGCGCCGTGGGCCTGGGAGCGACCATCGCCCGGCCCCATATCTTCGATGCCTTCCTGGGCGACGACCTGGCCTGCGCCTTCATGCACGGGCCCACCTATATGGCCAACCCGGTGGCCTGCGCCGCCGCCAATGCGTCGCTCGACCTGTTCGAGAGCGAGCCCCGGCTGGATCAGGCGGCGCGCATGGAAGCCCTGCTGCGCCAAGGCCTTGAACCGTTGCGCGCCCTGGAAGGTGTGGCCGACGTGCGGGTCCTGGGCGCCATCGGCGTGGTCGAGCTTGACGATTTGCCGTTGCCCCTTCTCTATCGCCTGCGCCGCGGCTTCATCGAACGCGGGCTTTGGGTGCGCCCTTTCGGGCGGATCGTCTACCTGACCCCGGCCCTGGTCATGGAGGATGCGGAAATCGACCGCCTTTGCGCCGGCATCGGCGAGGTTTTGCGCGGTATTTAGGCCGTTCAGATTGAAAATCAGTGTAAAATCCGGGCCATGATGAAACATCGTAAGGGAAATATGCGCCCATGAGCTTCGGTTGGACCGGCATGCGCGGCGGCGGCGGCCACGGGGCCGGTGGGCGCATGTCCACCATGCATCGGGGACGCGGGCGGAACCTGGCCGTGCTGCGGGGATTGTATCCCTATCTCAGGCCCTACCGGCTCCAGGTGGTGGGTTTCCTGTTCGCCCTCGCGCTCGGCGCGGCGGCGGTGCTGGCCATGGGCCTCGGCCTCAAATATCTGGTGGACGAGGGCTTCGCCAAGACCAACCCGGCGCTCCTCGACCAGGGCCTGGCGGCGCTGTTCATCATCGTCGTGGTCATGGCGGTGTCGACCTATGCGCGGTTCTTCCTGATTTCCTGGATCGGCGAACGGGTGGCGACGGACCTGCGCCGCAAGGTGTTCGACCATGTGGTGGGCCTTTCGGTGGCCTTCTTCGAGACCACCAAGATCGGCGAGGTGCTCTCGCGCCTGACCACCGACACCACCATCTTGCAGTCCATGGTGGGATCCGCGGTGTCCCTGGCCATTCGCCACGCCCTGATGCTGGTGGGCGGGCTGGCCATGCTGATGTACACCTCGTGGGAGCTGACCGGGCCGATCTTCCTGATCATCCCGGTGGTGGTGGTGCCGGTGGTGATCTACGGGCGCAGGGTGCGCCGGTTGTCGCGCCTGGCCCAGGATCGCATCGCCGACACATCCGCTTTCGCCGAGGAAAGCCTCAACAACGTGCGCACGGTGCAGGCCTTCAGCCACGAGGCGCGGGACAGGGAATCTTTCGCGGGTTACGCCGAGGACGCCTTTAACACCGCCATCCAGCGCACCCGTGCCCGGGCCATCCTCAACTTCGCGGTGATCGTCCTGATGTTCGGTTCCGTCGGCGTGATGATCTGGATCGGCGGCCACAAGGTGCTGGCCGGCACCGTGAGCGCCGGCGAAATGTCGGCCTTTATATTCTACGCCCTGGTGATGGCGCGCTCGGCCCGGGGACTTTCCGAGGTCTACGGCGATGTCCAGCGCGCCGCCGGCGCCACCGAGAGGCTGTTGGAGATCATGGCCGTCGAGCCCGACATCACCGTGCCGGATCATCCCACCGCCCTGCCCGATCCCCCCAGGGGCACCGTGACCTTCAAGGACGTGACCTTCTTCTACCCCTCGCGCCCCAACACCTCGGCATTGCAGGGGTTCAACCTCGACATCGCGCCGGGCGAGACCGTGGCCCTGGTGGGGCCGTCGGGGGCGGGCAAGACCACCGTGTTCCAGCTCGCGCTTCGCTTCTACGACCCCCAGGAGGGCGTGGTCATGCTGGACGGCGTCGACCTCAAGCGCACCGATCCGGTCGAAGCGCGCAGGCGGATCGGCCTGGTTTCCCAAGAGCCGGTGATCTTCGCCGCCAATGCCTGGGAAAACATCCGTTACGGCCGTGAAGACGCCACCGACGACGAGGTCCGCGCCGCCGCCGAGGCCGCCGCCGCCACCGAATTCATCGATCTCATGCCCGACGGGTTCGACACCTTCCTGGGCGAACGCGGGGTGCGGCTGTCGGGCGGCCAGCGCCAGAGGATCGCCATCGCCCGGGCCATCCTGCGCAACCCGGCGGTGCTTTTGCTGGACGAGGCGACCAGTGCGCTCGACGCCGAAAACGAACGCCTGGTCCAGGCCGCGCTGGAACGTCTGATGGCGGGCCGCACCACCTTGATCATCGCCCACCGGCTGGCCACCGTGGTCAACGCCGACCGCATCGCCGTGATCGAGGGCGGCAAGATTCTCGACATGGGGACCCACGCGGAACTGATGGACCATTGCGAACTTTACGCCCGGTTGGCGGCCTTGCAGTTCGACCCGGACCTGACCCTTGAACACCTGATCGAGGCGCGCAACGCGGTGCATTAGCATCGGTTCCCCGGGCCATCCGCGGGTGCCGCCGCCCAACCTTGAGCCCGTAACGCCGGGAGGATGCCATGATCGATCTTTACGCCTGGGACACCACCAACGGCCGCCGGCCGATCATCATGCTGGAGGAGACCGGCACCCCCTATCGCATCATTCCCATAAATATTCATGACGGGTCGAGCCGGACGCCCGAATTCCTCAAGATCAGCCCGGCGGGAAAGATCCCCTGCATGGTCGATCCAGACGGGCCCGGAAACCAGCCGTTCCACATGAATGAATCGGCGGCGATGCTGATGTATCTCGGTGAAAAGACCGGCCAATTCCTGGGCGGCGACGCGCGCAACCGCTGGGAGGTGACGCGGTGGGTTTTCTTCCATGCCACCAACGTCGCCATCACCTTCAGTGCGCTGAACCGCGCCGCCGTCCTGGAGCCGCGCTGCCGCGACTTGCTGGACGCCATGAACAACCACTTGGTTGATAACGAATACTTCGCCGGCGAATATTCCATCGCCGACATGGTGCCGATCAGCCGATTCGCCAAGTTCAAGTTCGCCGCCATCGACCTTGATGAGTACCCCCATATCGTCCGCTGGCGGGACCAGCTCATCGCCCGCCCGGCCATCCGCCACGCCATGGAGGTCCCCATCAAGCCCGCCCAGGCGGCCGAGTGATTCGCCGTGGGGGCCTTGTTGGCGGCACGGGGGCGGACTAAAATGGCGGCCAATGGACGCCGAGGGCCAACCATAAGCGGCAGCGAAGCCACCCAGGGGGATCACGTGAAAAACATGTCCATCACCTTGCGCCCCATGTCGGCCAATACCGGGATGGAGGTCTTGGGCATCGACCTGCGTGAGCCCATGGGCGAGCAGGCCTATCTCGAGATGCGCCACGCGCTCTGCGACACCGGAATCATCTGTTTCCACGGCCAGCAACTGAGCCCGGCCCATCACCTGGCCTTCGCCAAGCGCTTCGGCGCCGTGCCGCCGGCCGAATTCCTCAAGACGCCGGACGGCTTTCCCGAGATCGGCATCGTCGCCAAGCAGCCCGGCGAGACCCGCAATATCGGCGGCAACTGGCATTCCGATCATTCCTTCGATAGCCAGGCGCCCCTGGGCGCCGTGCTCTACGCCAGGGAACTGCCCAAGAGCGGCGGCGACACCCTGTTCGCCAACATGGGGGCGGCCTTCGACAGCCTGTCCGACGGCATGAAGGAGACGCTCCGCGGGCTCGAAGCGGTCCATGCCAAGGCCCAGTCCTGGCACGCCGACACGCGGCCCGACCGGGCGGTGAGCCCGGCCGAGCTGGCCCGGCACGACGAGGAGTTCAAGGACCGCCAATGCGTCCACCCAGTGGTCACCCGCCACCCCGAGACCGGCCGCGAGATCCTCTTCGTCAACCCCACCTACACGTCCCATTTCGTGGGCTGGGCCTATGCCGAGAGCCGGGCACTGCTTGATTACCTGTTCGCCCACGCCACCAGCCCGGAAAATTCCTGCCGCTTCCACTGGGAGGAAGGCTCCATGGTCTTCTGGGACAACCGCTCGGCGCTGCATTACGCGCTCAACGACTATCACGGCCAGCGCCGCGTCATGCACCGCGCGACCATCTACGCGCCGGGGTAGGGCGCGCCA
>SMXQ01000054.1 GCA_004356985.1 Alphaproteobacteria bacterium
ATTGTAGCCCGTCACCAGAATAACCTTGGTGTCGAAGGACTGGCTGGAAAACCAGTTGAGGAATTCGATGCCGTCTTCGCCGGGCATGACGATATCGAGCACCATGAGGTCCGGCGTGAAATCATTGAGCGTCTTGCGCGCCGAAGCGCAGTCGTTGCAGACCCGGGCCTCATAGCCGAGGCCTTGCTGGCGGACAGTACGAAATCGGCGAAATCCGGCTCGTCGTCAACGATCAGTAGTTTCTTTGCCATGGCACGCCGAGGGACCGACTAGCCTCTAATCAATCTGGTCATTGGCAGGCGATGGAATGATGATAGCGCTCCACCGCCATCGCGTAACCCATAAAAGTCCTAACCGCAACCAGGGTGACCACTTAACGATAGCGTTCCTGCAGGCTGGCCAGGGCGTCGGAACCGGGGCACAGGTCCTCGAAGGGCAGATCCACCAGAGGCGTGCCGACGGTTTTGTTGCCTTCATGCATGTCCGGCAGGGTTTCGTCGATATAAAGCAGCCCGGTGACGATCTGCCCTTGTTCCTGGTGCCGCATGACGTAATCGAAGGCCCGCCCCAGGTCACGGGGGTCGTAATCCTCTTCCGCCTTCTTGAGCAAGATCTTGGAGCCGTCATGAAGGGTCACGGGGATGATGTCGCCTTGGTCGTAGTCGGTGACGATTTCCTCGCGGTTGGGATCGATGAAATCGGCATCGGCGGCGGGCTGGAGATTCTGGTAGGCGTAAGCGTAGCTCATGGTCGAATCTTCATGATCGTTGAAGGTGACGCAGGGCGACAGGACATCGATCAACGCGAACCCCTTGTGGGAAAGCCCCGCCTTGATGAGCGGTACCAGTTGCGCCTTGTCGCCGGAAAAACTGCGGGCGATGAACGAAGCGCCGAGCGCCAGCGCCGTTTTCACGGGATCGATGGGCATTTGGACGTTGGCCTCGCCCTTCTTAGGTTTTGCGCCAAGCGCGGCGGAGGCGGAGAACTGGCCCTTGGTCAGCCCGTAGACCCCATTGTTTTCGATGACGTAGAGCATGTTGACATTGCGCCGGATGGCATGGGCGAACTGGCCGAGGCCGATGGACAGGGTATCGCCGTCGCCGGAAACGCCGATGCAATGCAGGCCGGCGTTGGCTGCCTGGGTGCCGGTGGCGATGGACGGCATGCGGCCGTGGGCGGTGTTGTTGCCGTGGGATTGCCCGAGAAAATACGCCGTGGTCTTGGACGAACAGCCGATGCCGCTGATCTTGACGGCGCGATGGGGCGGAATGGAGAGCTCGAAAAAGGCGCGGGTTATCGCCGCGGTGACCGAATCGTGGCCACAGCCCGCGCAGAGCGTGGACATGAAGCCTTCGTAGTCGGCCCGGGTACGGCCGAGGGCGTTCACTTCTTGGCCTTCGTAGGGCACCCTGGGTTTGCGGATGAAGCTCATGCTGCGACCTCCTTGGCCAGGGCTTCCCCGATCGCCCGTTCGATGACGCGCGAATCCATGGGCAGCCCATCGTATTGCAGGACCGAGATCAGTTTGTCCTTTTCGACCTCGGTCTCGATGGTGATCAGGCCCTTGAGTTGGCCATCGCGGTTCTGTTCGACCACGAAGATGCGGTCGTGTTCGGCGAGGAAACTCTCGACCTTTTCGTTGAAGGGGAAGGCGCGGACCCGCATGTAGTCGAGCATGGCGCCGCGCCGGGCTAGGTTGTCCAGCGCCTCGCGGACGGCGCCGTCGCAACTGCCCACGGAAAGGATGGCGAGCTTGGTCTTTTCGCGCGCCCGGCGGATCACCGGCGGCGGCACAAGGTCGGCGGCGGTCTGCCATTTGATCAACAGCCGGTCCATGACGTCTTGGTATTCATCGCCCACTTCGGTGCGCGCGCCGTACCGGTCGTGGCCCGAGCCGCGCGCGAAATAGGCCCCCTTGGGATTGCTGCCGGGCAGCGTCCGGTAGGGGATTCCGTCGCCGTCGACGTCGAGATACCGGTAAAAATTCTCGACCTTTTCCAGATCCTCGTCGTTCAGCACCTTGCCCCGGTCCGGGCGGTAGCCGTCGTCCCATTTAAAGTCCTTGCACATCCAGTCGTTCATGCCGATGTCGAGGTCGGAGACGACGAATACCGGGGTCTGCAGCCGTTCGGCCAGATCGAAGGCGGCCACCGCGTGATCGAAACATTCCCCGGGATCGGCGGGAAACAGCAGCACGTGGCGGGTGTCGCCGTGGGAGGCATAGGCGCAGATTTGGATGTCCGACTGCTGGGTCCGGGTCGGCATGCCCGTCGACGGGCCGACCCGTTGGATGTCGAACAGCACCATGGGGATCTCGGCGTAGTACCCCAGCCCGATCAATTCGCTCATCAGGGAGATGCCGGGGCCGGAGGTGCAGGTGAACGCCCTGGCGCCGGTCCAGCCGGCGCCCAGCACCATGCCCGCGGAGGCCAGCTCGTCTTCCGCCTGGATGATCGCAAAGCGTTTTTCGCCGGTTGACCTGTCCACCCTGAAACGGGTGCAGAAGGCCTTGAAGGCATCCATCAGCGAGGTCGACGGGGTGATGGGATACCAGGCGCCGATGGTGGCGCCGGCATAGACGCAGCCCAGCCCCGCCGCGGTATTGCCGTCGATCAAGATGTGCCCCTTGGTCTTGTTCATGGCCTTGACCCTAAGCGGAAGCGGGCAGGTGAAATTGGCCTTGACGTAGTCGTGGCCAAGCTCGATGGCTTTCATGTTGGCGGGCACCAGGTCGGTCTTGGAGGCGAAGATCTGGGAGATCAACTCGCGGATCACCGCCATGTCGATATCCACCAATGCCGCCACCGCCCCCACATAGGCCATGTTCTTCATCAGGATGCGCAAGCGGGGGTTGGAATATTCCTCGTTGCACATGGCCGCCAGCGGGATGCCGATGATGGTGATATCCGGCCGGGACAGGGTCTTCTGGCGGGGCCAGGTGGAATCGTAGACGAGGTATCCGCCGGGGGCCACCTCCTTGATGTCGTCGCCATAGGTCTCGGCGTTCATGGCAACCAGAATGTCGACTGTGCCCGACCGCGCCTTGTAGCCCTTCTTGGTGATGCGGATTTCATACCAGGTGGGCATGCCCTGGATGTTGGAGGGAAAGAAGTTCTTGCCGACCACCGGGATGCCCATCCTGAAGAACGACTTCATCAACAGCCCGTTGGCGCTGGCCGATCCGGTGCCGTTGACGTTGGCGATTTTCAGGACGAAGTCGTTCAGCCGGTTTTTTGCTGCTGGCAAGACGCGCTTCCTCCGCCTTCCTCTGCTGCATAAGGGATGGTGATGACCGATTGCTGCATGTCCCAGGCCGCGGTGGGGCAGCGCTCGGCACAAAGGCCGCAATGGAGACAGAAATTCTCGTCCTTGAGCATCACCCGCCCGGTGTATTTAAGCGGCTCCGATAAGAAAAACGGCTGGTCCGGATTGACCGCCGGCGCCGTCAGGCTCTCGCGCACCGCCGGCTCCTCGCCATTGGGCGCGATGGTCAGGCAGTCCACCGGGCAGATATCGATGCAGGCATCGCATTCGGTGCACAGGCTTTCCGTGAACACGGTTTGGATGTCGCAATTGAGGCAGCGTTCCACCTCGGTGGCGACCTGATCCGCCGTAAAGCCGAGTTCGACCTCGACATCCAATTTCTTGAACCGTTCCTTGAGGTCCACATGGTTCATGGCGCGCCGCGCGGCCGGCTCGAAGTCGTTGGAATAGCTCCATTCGTGGAGCCCCATCTTGGTTGAGAGCAGGTTGACGCCCCGGGGCAGCCGATCGCTGACATCCTCGCCCTGGCAATGCTTGTGGATGGAAATCGCCGCCTGATGGCCGTGCTCCACCGCCCAGATGATGTTCTTTGGCCCGAACGCCGCGTCGCCGCCGAAAAAGACATCCTTGCGGCTCGACTGGTAGGTGATGGGGTCCACCACCGGCATGTCCCATTTGCCGAATTCGATGCCGCAGTCGCGCTCGATCCAGGGGAAGGCGTTGTCCTGGCCGATGGCCAGCACGACGTCGTCGCAGGCCAGGAAAACCTCTTCGACCACTTCTGTGTCCCGAATCTGCCCCTTGTCGTCGAGCGTGTATTCGAGCTTCTCGAACATCATGCCCTTGAGCCTGCCGCCCTCGACGACGAAGTGCTTGGGCGAATGGTTGACGATGATCTCCACCATTTCCTCTTCGGCGTCTTCGAGCTCCCAATGGGAGGCCTTGAAAAAACCGCGCGGCTTGCGGGCCATGACCTTGACGTTCTCGGCGCCGAGCCGGAGCGAGGTGCGGCAGCAATCCATGGCGGTGTTGCCGACGCCGATGATCAGCACCCGCTTGCCGATGGTGTCGATATGTTCGAATGCCACCGATTCCAGCCATTGGATGCCGATATGCACGTTGGCGTCGGCTTCCTGGCGCCCCGGCAGGTCGAGTTCCTTGCCGTGGGGCGCGCCGCTGCCGACGAAGACCGCGTCATAGCCCTCGTCGAGCAGCGCCTTCATGGATTCAGCGCGGGTCCCTAAGCGCAGGTCCGCGCCCATGTTGAGGATCATGTCGATCTCTTCGTCCAACACCTTATCGGGGAGGCGGAAGGAAGGAATGTTGGTGCGCATCAACCCGCCGGTCTTGTCCAGCGCCTCGAAGATGGTGCAGGCGTAGCCCAGCGGCAGCAAATCGTTGGCGACGGTCAGCGACGCCGGTCCGGCGCCGATCAAGGCGATGCGCTTGCCGTTCTTTTGCGCCGGCGCCTGGGGCAGCAGGCCGGCGACGTCGTCGCGGTAATCGGCGGCGACGCGCTTCAGGCGGCAGATGGCGACGGGCTTATCCTTATCCAGGCGGCCGCGCCGGCAGGCCGGCTCGCACGGCCGGTCGCAGACCCGGCCGAGGATGCCCGGGAAGACATTGGATTCCCGGTTCACCATATAGGCGTCGGTAAACCGCCCCTGGGCGATCAGTCGGATGTATTCGGGGACTGCGGTGTGGGCGGGACAAGCCCATTGGCAATCAACGACACGATGAAAGTAGTCGGGCTCCGACGTGTCGGTAGCTTTCATTACGTAATCTCAAACGAATCCCAAAATGCGTGCGGGACGCATAATGTGTCAGAGTTGCTGGTTGCGTCCAGGCTTTTACACCGAATCTCACCGATTATTCAGCAAAATTATTAAGCGCCGGTGGGGATTGGCCTTAAAACCCCCGATTTGGCCATAACCCATTGTAAATGTAAGGTTAATTTAAAGGATTCAGGGGCCCGGTTGGGCCCGGAATGGCACCGCTGCGCTGTGCCCCCGGGCGGGTTCGTGGTAGCGTCGGCAGGCCATCGGCAACCGCGGCCAACACGCGGAGAAAAGGGGAGACCGTGATGACCCACAACCCGCCCAGTATCGACGATATCCTAGCGTCCCCGACCGCGACGGCGATGCCGCCCGCCGCCCCGCCCGACGGCGTCGTCCTGCGCGACCGCTTCCAGGCCTACGCCAATATGTTCAAGGTCTTCGCCATCAAACCCGGCGAGCGGGTCGCCTTCCTGACCGATCCGCGCCTCGACCGCCGGGTGGTCGAGGCGATATCCGGCATCGCCCGCGCCAACGGCGCCAGTGTGCGCGAATTCATGTGGCCGTCGACCCGCATCACCGAGATCCCCGAAGTCACCCGCCCGCTGTTGGCCGAAAGCGAATTCGTGGTCTCCACCTGGTTCGCCTCCACCGTTTGCCCGTTCGCCAACAAGCTGCGCAAGGAGACCGGTCAGCGCTGGGTGAAGATCACCTATTTTCGCGACCTCGATTTGTTGGATACGCCCCAGGCGCGCTTTCCGGTGGATCTGGTGGGCGAGATCGTCCGCGCTACCGCGCGCGCCTACCCGCGCGATACCGGTTTCGACATGCGCTTCACCGATCCCCGCGGCACCGACCTCACCATCGCCTTCACGCCCGAGATGACCGCGGCGCTTCTGGGTATCTCGCGCTGGCGCGGGCTGAATACGGCGACGGAGCCGGGCTGCTACGTCCATTACCTGCCGACCCATGGCCCCAACCTCTACGGCCGGACGGCGCACGGGCGCGACCCCAAGGCCTTCGCCAAGATGGAAGGCGTGGTCTTTCCGCAATGGGCGGTGGGCTTTCCCAAGCCGTTCACCGACGAGATCGCCGTCGAGTTCAAGGACGATTTCGTCACCTCGGTGCACGGCAATTCGCTGGACGCCGAAGCCATGCGTGAATACCTCATCGGCGGCCGCCTGCAGGAACTGGGCTGCGGCCACAACCCCAAGGCGCCCCGCTACCAGGTCTATCCGGCCGGCCCCAATTCACCGGGCGCATTGCATTTCGGCATCAACGCGCTGAAAGAAAGCGCGTACCTCCGCCGGGCCATCCCCGATTGGGAGGAACCCCATATCCACATGGACCTGGTCACCTTCGATTCCACCGTAAAATTAGGCAATACAACATTGATCGACAACGGTTTTTTGATGTCTCTCAGGGATGAAAAAGTGATCGGGGAAGCCGCTCGCTACGGCGATCCGGTGGACCTGCTCGAAGCCTACGCGATCTAGGTCCGGGCATAGGGAGGAGGGGGCCTGGCCATGGCCGGCGCGGATCTGGAAAAATATAAAACGGCGGCGTTCGCCTGTATCGAGCGCAATGCCGGGGCCATCGCTTTGGTCGGCGATTCGATCTTTTATTTCGGCGAGCTCGGCAACCAGGAATACCAAAGCGCCGCCCTGATGAGCGGCCTGCTGGAGAAAGAGGGGTTTGAAGTGACCCGGGGCCTGTCGGGCTTTCCCACGGCCTTCCTGGCGACCCATGGGTCGGGCAAGCCGGTGGTGGCGCTGCATACCGAATTCGACGGCAATCCCGACAACTCCCAGCGCCCGGGCGTTTGCGAACCGGCGCCCATCGTCGAGGGCGCGCCCGGCCATTGCGAGGGCCATAACGTCAACGCCGCGGTGATGATCGGCGCCGCCATCGCGCTGCGCCGGGTGATGGAGGAGCATAAACTTCCCGGCACCCTCAAGGTGTTCGGCGCGCCGGCCGAGGAACAATTGCTGTCCCGGCCCTATTTCGTGCGCGACGGGCTGTTCGACGACGCCGACATCGCCCTTCACCCGCATATCGGCGCCGACTTGCGGGTCGGCCATGGGCTGATGCAGTCGGCTTTGGTTTCCGCCACCTTCACTTTTCACGGCGAGTCCGCCCATGCCGGCACGGCGCCCTGGAACGCGCGCGACGCGCTGGACGCGGTGATGCTGATGGATGCCGGGCTCAATCAATACCGCGAGCACTTGAAGCCCACGGCGCGCCTGCACCGGGTGATCGTCGAAGGCGGCCATCAGCCCAACGTCATCCCCAAGCGGGCCAAGATCTGGTGGTATTTCCGCGATTCCTCGGCCCAAGGCGCGCAAATCCTGTTCGACCAGGCCAAGCGCATCGCCGAGGGCGCGGCGCTGATGACCAACACCGAAGCAGAGCACGATGTGTTGTCCGCGGTGTGGCCGACCCGGGGCAACCGGACCGTGGCCGAAGTGGTGCGCGGCAACATCGAGACCGTGGGCCTGCCGCCATGGTCCAAAGAGGAAAACGCCCTGGCCGTGGCGCTTCAGAAAAAGGTGGGGGTCGCCGCCGGCGGGCTGACCAAGGAACTTTCGCCCTACGAGGGCAAGGTCCAACAGCGGGCGTCGGCCAATGACGGCGGCGACGTGTCGTGGAAGGTGCCCATGGTGAAGTTCTATTTCCCCGGAAATATCCCTAATATCGGCTACCACCATTGGGCCGCCGGGGTGGCGCTGGCGACCTCCATCGCCCACAAGGGGGCGGTGGCCGGCGCCAAGGTTCTGGCCGCCTCGGCGTTGGATTTCCTGACCCGCCCGGAACTGGTGGACGAGGCCTGGACGACCTTCGCCGACGAACTCGGCGGCACGACATACGAGTCGCTCCTGCCGGCGGGGCAAGAGCCGCCCGCCGATCTCAACCGCACCCTGATGGAGGCCTTCCGCCCCGCCATGGCCGAGCATTATCTTACCGCCAAGCCGGAATTCGCCTGAGGCGGCGCGGCGCAAGGCCCATGACACGAATAGCCGACACACCTGAACCGAGAGGATGGCAAACATGAAGTACCGCACATTGGGCCGCACCGGCTTTGAGGTATCGGAAGTGGGTTTCGGCTGCGGTCGTACCGGCGGCATTCTGTTGAATGCCACCTTGGATGAGCGCCGAAGCGCCATGCGCAAGGCGCTGGACGGCGGCATAAACTGGTTCGACACCGCCGAGGCCTATGGCTCCGAGCCGGCCCTGGGCGAGCTTTTGGGTGAGCTGGACGAGACCCCCTATGTTTCGACCAAGGTGACGCTCGACCCCGGCGCGGGGGACCTGGCCGGGCAGGTGGCGCGGCACTTGGACGGCTGCCTCGAGCGCCTGCAAAAGGATTTCGTCGACCTCGCCCAACTCCATAACCGCATCGATCCCACCATTGGCGGCGATTCCCGCGCCATGAGCGTGGAGCAGGTGCTGGGCCCCGGCGGCATCGCCGAAGGGTTGGAGAAGGCGCGGGACGACGGCCGCTGCCGGGCCATCGGCTTCACCTCGTTGGGCGACGTGCCGTCCATCCTGAAGGTGATCGAGAGCGGACGCTTCGACAGCACCCAGATTTTCTACAACATGATCAACCCAAGCGCGGCCAGGCCCATGCCGCCGGCCTGGACCGGGCAGAACCTTTTCGGGCTGATCGATGCCTGCAAGGCCCAGGACATGGGGATCATCGCCATCCGGGTGCTGGTGGGCGGCATCATCGCCGCCGACATGCGCGAGCGCCGGGTCTCCATGATGACCAAGGAAACCGACAAGGAAACCGAGATCGCCAAGGGCAACGCCATCCTCGATGAACTGGGCGATGGCTACGGCAGCGGCGCCCAGTTGGGCCTGCGCTTCGCGCTGTCTTGCGCCGATATTTCCCTCGCCCTGGTGGGCATCGGCGAACCGGGACACGTGGATGCGGCGCTGGCGGCCTCGGACATGGGCGCCTTGCCGGCGGACGCGCTGGAGGCGCTGGAAGCGCTCTGCGATAGCGATTTCGCCCAGGCGTGAGGCGCGATCCCGGGGCTTTTCCCTTCCCCCTGGACTTCCCTGTTCAGGCCTATGGTATTGATTCCCGTATGTTGTTATCAAAGGCGGTGACCGACAACCCCGATTCAGGCGGCATGGCAGGCGGCATGGCCCGCGGCATGGAAGGAACAAGATGACATCGATCGATGGGCTCAAGGAATCGCTGATCAACGCCGGGCGCATTCTTGCCAGCGAGGATCAGGGCGACCTTATATTCGGCCACGTCACCGCGCGCCTGCCCGGCGACGACGCGCATTTCCTCATGAAGCCGCATCAGATCGGGCTGGAGGAGATCACCGCCGACAACCTGATCACCGTCAACCTGGAGGGCGAAAAGGTGGCC
>SMXQ01000055.1 GCA_004356985.1 Alphaproteobacteria bacterium
CGCCACCTGCGCCATGGGCGTCGGTGGGAATTCCGTGGTCGATGGGGAGCTGAGACTCCACGGCGCGGAAGGACTGCGCGTGGTCGACGCATCGGTCATTCCCGACCTGGTGAGCGGCGCGCTGAATGCCGTGGTCATCATGATCGCCGAGAAGGCCTCGGACATGATCCTCGGCCGTCCCGCGCCACCGCCCGAGCCCGCCAAATGAGGATCGGAGGCGTGGCCCCAACCGCCCGCCGGCGGTGCCGTATTCCGATACGCCGTGGCGCGAGGCGGTGGCGGCCACAGCGCCCAGCCAGGAATCTTGGGGGCCCGGGTCATCAATGGTCCAGGTTCACTCGTTGATGGATTCCATCAGGGCCGCCAAATGGCCGCGAAACACCCGATCGATGGCCCAGCTTTCCTCGACCCCTTCTAGGATTTGCGCCCGGGCCAGGTCATCATGGGCGTGATCGCGGGCGACGCGCATCAGGATACCCGCGTGTTCGATGTCGGCGACCATGTGTTCCTGGTAGGATTGCTGCTTGCCGATTTCGATGCCGAGATCGTCGCGGATCCTCTCCGCCATGCGGCGTGAGGCGCTTTTGCCGCGCAGAACCGCTTCGGAATTGGTGAGCTCCAGCGCCGCGCAGCTTGCCAACGACTTGAGCCATGGGGAATCCTTGGCGAGCAATATCCAGGCGGACATGCAGGTGAACAAGGTATCGGTCGGCCGGGCATCGGCGAAGTCTTGCGGGCTCAGGCCGATGGCCTCGCCCTGGCGTAGGTTGAGCGCGTAATGGTCTTCCAATCCCCGCGCCACGTCGCCGCCGAGTTCTTCTTGCTCGTGTTGCCAGACCAGTTGCTTGACCCCGAACGGCGCCTTGGCCTGGGCGTAAGCCCAGCATTCTCGGCGGTTGAGCACCCATATGGCTTTTTGCAGGTGATGGGCGCGAATCCTCGGAAAGCTCAGGGCGACGGAAAACAGCCGTTGATATTCCTCGGACTCATGCTGGGCGTTGGCGAGCGCAACCAGCTTGTCTTCGAGCTCTTTCAGCTCGGACGGCAGGGCAAGCGGTGAGGCCATCAAAGTTCCCTTCGGGTCACCATTGGCGCAAGACGGAAGCCCTGGCCCCTGAGTGCTCTTCGTGATTCACCGAGGCATCGGGGCCCAAGGCGCCGGGCGGCCGGGGCGCGCCCTTACTCGCAGGCCACCGACTTGGCACGGCTATAGGGACCGGCGAAATGAACGGTGCAAGTCATGCCGGGCTTGATCTTGGATTTCTTGGCCTTCTTGCCGCGGATGGTGATCTTGGTCTTCTTGCCGCTGACAGAAACCCGGGCGGATGTGCCGTCGCGGTCCTTGAAGTAGATGCGCCCGCCCTTGCGCCTGACCTTGGTGATCTTGGCCGTGTGGGTGTAGTAGACCAGCTTGCGCTTGGCCACCTTGCCCGCGAGCGCCTTCTTGATGCGCTTGATCATCTCCGGCGTCACCGAATAGATCCGCGCCACCACCTTGTCGATCTCGGCGCCGGAACTGGTCTTGATAGTGAGCTTGCCGCGCTTGGCGTCATTGAGGAAGGCGGGGTCCTTGACGGCGGCGTCGAAGGCGGCGCGCAGGGTCTTGATCCGCGCCTTGGGCACGCCCGGCGGGACGGCGAACATGCGGGCGATCTCCAGCGGCGCGAACATGAAGGCCATGATCTTGCGCTTTATGGGGTCCTTGGTCTGGTCCAGCATATTGGGGACATGAGAAAATTCGGGGTCGGGATCGTTGGACGCCAGCACCAGCACCCTGAGCTTTCCGTTCTTGACGTACTTGGCGCGCCTGAACTTGAGGATCGAGGTATAGGCCCCGCATTCGCCGTGGATCTCGCCGCGCTCCATGGCCAGCATGCGAAGGCCCGAGGCGCGGTAGCCGAGGATGATCTTGAACTTGGTGCCCAAAAGGCTGTTGAAGAGGGCGGGGTAGGAATACGATTCGCCGCTCCGCCCGGAGCCGCCCATGATCAGCTCTCGGGTATAGAAGTCCTTGAGGGAGGTCGCGCCGCTGGTGTGCCAGAAGACGCAGGAGGAGGTTTCGGCGTTGAGGTTGCCGATGTATCCGAACTTCAACCCGTCGAATTTGGCCCGCTTGTTGCCGAAGATCGATTCCTTCAGCGAACTTGCCCGGACATTGCCGATATAGGTGCCGTCCCGGGGGGCGACATTATAGGCGTAATTGACAAGCACCATGCCGCTAGCGCCACTGCGGTTCCTGACGATGACGCTGGGCCGGCCGGGAATATATCTCGTGATATGCCTGGATAGGAGCCGGGTATAGCGGTCGAAACCGCCCCCGGCACCGGCCGAGGCCTCCAGGGTCAACCTCTTGCCCTTGTAAAACTCTGCCGCCCCTGCTTCCCCCGCCGCGCCGGCGATGCAAAGGGTGAGACCGGCGAAACCGGCCAAAATTCGGTTGGTCCCCATGACTGCTCTCCCTTGATCGTAAACGATTATTGCTATTTGCGCCCGTACCCGGCGGCGGTCGGCATGGGCCCTGGCATCACTCTATGGGCCCTGGCATCACTCTACAGGGAAACGGCCAATTCGTCACACACCTCGGCGACGGTCGCCACCCGGGCGAAACGTTGGGCGAGAACGCTCAAGATGACCTTGGAAACTTCTTCCCGGCTGACATCTCCCCAGCCCTGGTCGGCGAGAGGCCGGCACAGGCAGGCATCGGACACCAGCACCGATTTGAGGTCGTGATTGAAGGCGTCGCGAATGGTGGTCTCCACGCCGCCGGCCAGGGACAGGCCGCAAACGACGATGGTGTCGCGCCCGGTGGCTTTCAAATGGGCCGCGAGTTCGCTGCCGAAAAACCCGCCATAGCGCGGCTTGCGGATGATTTCTTCCCCTGCCAGGGGGCCGAGCCGGGCCGGCACGTCACACCCCGGCGTCCCCCAGACCAGCCGCTCGCGCCCCTTGTCCGATGGCCGCGGGCCGATGGATGGGTCCCCCTGGCCTGGCGCCATGAAGACGACCGGCAGTCGGGCCCCGCGCGCGGCATCCAATAGCTTGGCGACATTATCCAGCACCCGGCCGATTTCGGGGTCGAAGCCGGGCTGGTGGGGGTCCACGAAATCGTTGACCACGTCGTGGACGACGAGTGCGCCTGTCTTGGGACCGATCTTGATCGAGGGGCCCATGGGTGCGGCGTTCGCTCAGGCGGGGAGGCCGAGACCGGCCGGTTCGCCCAAGGCGAAATCCCGCGCGCGCATCAGCGGCATGACCAGTTGGTCGAAACGGGCCAAGCCCTCGAGGAAATCGGGGAAGGTGAACATGACGCCATCGATGTCGCCGTCCACCACCAGTTCCTCGATCAGGTCGGCCACATATTCGGGGCCGCCGACCACCGGCAGCCCGCCATAGAACAGCCGGGCGCTGCCAACCTTGCGCTCTTCCAAGATGGCAAGACTGCTCGCCGTTTTTTCCCTTGCCCGGAGATTATAGATGTTGGCCATGGCCTCTTGGTCGGCGCCATCTTGGTAGTGCTTGAAAATACGCTTCGCATCGGCGTCGCTGTCGCCGAGGATGAGGGAAATCAAGGTGTGCGTGCGCACGGTTCGGCCGCGGGCGGCGGCGACTTCCTTGATCCGCAGGCTCCTCGATTTCTTGGTTTCCAAGGTGGCGCCGCCGAAAAACCCATCGGTGCAGTGATCGGCGATGAAGTTGAACCCGCGTTCCGACGACGTGGCGCAGACGATGGGCATGGCGCCTTGTGCTGGATGGGGAAACGACTGGCAGTCGTTGAGGGTGAAATATTCACCGTCGAAGGTGACGCTGTCTTCCGCCCACAGACGCTTGACGATGGTCAGCCATTCCTCGGTATAGTCGTAGCGGAATTCCTCGAAATTCTCGGGGAAAAGGCCCATCTGCGCGTATTCGTCCCGGTTGCCGGCGCTGACGATATTGATGCCCATGCGCCCGCCCGCGACATCGTCCATGGTGGCGGCCATTTTGGCGAATACGGCGGGGTGGATCAGCGCCGGGGCCACCGAAGCGATCATCCGCAGTTCGGGCACCACCGCCGCCAAGCCGGTCATCAAGGTCATCGATTCCAACTGGTATTTCCAGAAATCGATTTCCCCGCCGAAACCGCGCCACTTGCCCATGGCGAACACGTAGCTAAAGCCCATGGAATGGGCGCGGGTGCAGATCTCGCGATTGAGGGCGAAACTCGGCATGTACTTCGGCGAGGTCTTGGAAATGATCCAACCGTCGTTGATGACCGGGAGAAAGACCCCAAAATTGACGCTTTTGGTCATGGTTTGCTCCGATACCACGCGTGGCGACGTGGCCTTACCCATGGCCGCCTCAATTCACCGCCACCCCCAGCGCCCTGGCGAGGACCGGCTTGGCGCCCTCCAGCCATTTCGCCACCCTGGCTTCCGCCTCGGGCAACTGGGATTCCAACATGAATACCGCCCGGGTCGGGCAGCTTGCGCCGATTTCGACCAGCAAGGGCCGCAGGTAGGCGTCCACCGCCAGTCCATGGCCCGGCGCCGCCGCCACCATGACCGGAACCGCGGGCAGGCCGCCGAGACCTTCCATGGGCACGCGGTCGAGGAAGACTTTCAGGAGCCCGGTGTAGCTCGCCTTGTAAACCGGGCTGGCGACGATCAGCAGGTCGGCGGATTTCATCCGCTCCAGCGCGGCGTTCACCGGCGCGCTCGGCCAGTCCAAAAGCCCCGCCGACATCTCGGCGATGTCGATGGCATCGATTTCGGTGGCCTGGCCGGCGGTGTCGAGCCAGGCGGCAATCTGGCGTGTGATCTCCATGGCCACGTCCAAGGTGCGCGACGCCACCTTGGGGTTGCCCACCACGGCAAGAATTTTCAGTCCCTGGGCCATGGACCGCCCCGGGCTATTTATATAAGTCCTTGATGAAACCGGCGTCGTCGATTTCGCGCAAGGGATGCATGTCCCACAGTGCCAGGGGGCTGATCTTCGCCGCGTCGGCATCCTGGCGCACGCCCAACTGATAGACGTTGGAGATGGCTTCCAGGGTGGGATAGAGCGTCGGCTCCAGGGTTTGGGTGAGGTTGTCGTAAACCTGGCGCACCACGTCGTCGCTCAGCGCCCCCTTGCGGGTGTAGTTATCCTGGATGATCTTCTGGCTCTTTTCCGGGTTTTTCATGAAAAAGGCGATCCCTTCCAGGGTGCCCTTGAGGAAGCGCTGCACCAGATCGGGATTATCCCTGACGAAAGTGAGGCTGGTGGAAATCGAGGTGTTGAGGATCATCGGCAGGGATTCGACATCGATCACCTTGAGCCCGAGTGAGGCGGCGATTTGCGTGTTGGGCGGCGTCATCAAGGCGGCGTCGACATCGCCGTCGAGGATCATGTCATAGGTCGATTTATTCTGGTGGTCCTCCTTGGCGACAATGGTTACCTCGTCCTTGTCCACATCGAGGCCGCGCTGCTTGAGATAGAGCCATTCGTTGAGGTTGGGGTGTTTGTTCTTTTCGCTGCCCGAGGCGAGTGTTTTCTCCCGGAGATCGGGAATCCCGGAAATCTCGGAATCCTTGCGCACCACCAGGGACAGGTTGGCGACGTTGGTCGCCTGGCCGAGATAGACCCATTGGTCTCCACGCGCCCGGGCGCCGTAGGTGGAGATGTGATTGCCGCTGACGAATTCAACCTTGCCGGTGGGAACATCGGCATGGGCATCGGCGGAGCTGATGAAATAATCGTAATTGACGTCGAGCCCGTGCTTTTCCCAAGACCCGGATTTGGCGATCACGTGATGCAGCAACAGGTGGCTGGACGAGCGATAGGGAAAATTAATGTGGTCCAAGGTCCGGTTCCTCCCAGTGTTCACGAAGGGGTTCCGCGTTTTGCGGTTATTAAATGGCGCCCCTAAATGTTGCCCGACGCTATCACGTTTCCGCCCCCTTGTGCGCCCAGGGCGCCACGCCGGGAAATTGACTGATTTTCAACCTGCCGATAGTCTGGGAAAAATAAGTAGGCGCGCGTGGGCCCATTCCACCGGATCGTGTTCGAATGATGCCCCCGCGAATAGGGCCCCGGGGATAGGGCAACCGGCGGAAGAAAGGATAAGAGGCATCCATGGTCCTGAAACTCGACGAAATGGTGGCCACCAAGACGCCTAAATTTTTGCGCGACCCCTATCTCGAATGGGTGGCCGCGGAAGGCGTCCCGGTGGCGGAGGATTTCGGCGTTGACCTGATGGCCACAGATGTGGCGCCTTGGGCGCGGTTCGGTGTCGACGGCGCCATCGTTCATCTCAAGGGGCGCGGCGATTTCGTGTCGGTCTTCATCCTGGAACTTCCCGGCGGCGGCGAAACCTCGCCCCAGGGGCATCTTTTCGAGGAGGTGGTCTACGTATTGTCGGGCCATGGCAGCACTACCGTGGAAATCCCCGGCGGCACCAAGCACAGTTTCGAATGGGGCCCCAAAAGCCTGTTCGCCCTGCCGCTCAACGCGCGCTACCAGCATTTCAACGGCTCAGGATCGGAACCGGCGCGCCTGGCCAGCACCAACAACCTTTGTGTCGTGATGAAGCTGTTCCGAAGCGCCGAATTCATCTTCGGCGCGTCCTTCGCCTTTGCCGAGCGCGCCCTGCCGGCGGCCTATTTCTCCGGCGAGGGCGACATCATTCCGGCGCCGCGCGGCCGCTACATGTGGGAATCCAACTTCATTCCCGACATGGGGTCGGTGGAACTTCTGGACAACCCCAAGCGCGGCAAGGGCAGCGCGACTCTCGCCTTCATCCTGGGCGACGGGATGATGCACGCCCATTCGTCGCTGATGCCGGTGGGCACCTACAAGAAGGCCCACCGCCATGGCCCCGACTACCACGTGATGATCATCGACGGCGAGGGGTATTCGCTGTTCTGGTACGAGGGCGAAGAGGATTTCGCCAGGATCGATTGGCGCGAAGGCTGGGCCTTCGCGCCGCCCGACATGATGCTCCATCAGCATTTCAACACCTGCGCCCGGCCCGTGCGCTACATGGCGACGGCCATCGGCAACTCGCGCTTTCCGTTCACCGAGCGCAACCACAAAAACAAGCTGGGGATCGACATCAGCGTCAAGGAAGGCGGCGGCCAGATCGAGTTCGAGGACCAGGACCCCCGGATTCATCCGATGTATCTCGAGGCCCTGGCGGCCACCGGCACCCAATGCCGGATGCCGGAATTCGCCGATGGCGAGGCCGGGTAGGCACCCTGGCATCGATTCAGGGGGTTGTTGGATTGAATCCCTTTTGATCCGCCATTTTCAAGACGTTCTCGTCTTTTCGGCTAACCAACAGGCCAACAAAAAAAGGGCCAAGCTAATAAGGCCGGCCCATTAACCTCATAAACGCGCCGCAGGCATAGTTTGGCCGTCGCCTGGACCAGCCCCTTCGAGCGCGGCGATCATGGCGGACCGGCGGCGAAGCGCCCATGCCCATGCCGACAGGCAACCGACGGCGCTTACTGCGACCGTGAGCCGCAAACCGTAAAAGTCGGCGAACCACCCCATCAGTACGGCACCAAAGGCCGGTGAGCCGCGCACGATGATTGAATAAAGCGCCATCACCCGGCCGCGAATTTCATTCTTCACCGCGTATTGGACCAGGGTCTGGGCGCCCGTTCCCGATACCGCCGTGGTAAATCCCAGCGCACCGATCATGGGCAGGGCGACCCAGAAGTTGGCGGTTGCGGAAAACGCGATCATGGAGAACCCGACGCCAAGGGAAGTCGTGAACATCACGCCCGTGGTGCCGGCGATGCGGCCGCGGCTCGCCAGCCAGCCCACCCCGACCAGGGCACCGAACCCGAAGGCGGAGCCCAGCCAGGCCAATCCGCTGGCGCCGCGCCCAAAGACCTCATCGGCGAAGCCCGGAAGCATTTCAATCAGGGGCCTGGAAAAGAAAGATATGGCGCACAGCATGACGAGGATCGGCGCGATGCCGGCGTGGGATGCCGCATAGCGAAACCCCTCTTTGATCTCGGCCACCATGCCGCCACGGTTTCCTCGCGCAAGTTCCGGTACCGCGCCGAGAAAAAACGGGAAGGACAAGATGTAGAACAGTTCGCCGGCGGCATGGATGGCGAAGACCGATTCCACGCCCCACCAAACGATGGCGATCCCAGCCAGACCCGGCCCAATGGCCCGGGCAACATTGAAAATTGCCGAAAAGAGGGAAATACCTGAGAACAATTCTTCCCTGGGAATCAGCCTGGGCAACACCGTGTGCCGGGCCGAGGCGCCAAACGGCGCGTTGAGGCCCGCAATGATGGAAAGCGCGAGAATATATTCGATCCGGATCAAATCGCTGTAGGTAAGGATCGCCAGCGCGGCGGCCTGAACGAACTGGATACACTGGTTGACGAGCAACGGTTTCGCCGGGTTAACGCGGTCGCATAGCACGCCGGTAAACGGGCTTAAAAAAACCAACGGCGCCATCTCGACGAAGGCGATGACGCCAAGCCAGCTCGGCGACCGCGTCAATTCCCACACCAGCCAACCAATGCCTATCTTTTGCATCCAGTGGGTGATCATGCTCGGCGTTTGGCCGCCGACGAACCAGGCGAAGCTGGCGTGGCGAAAAACGCTGAGGGATAATGCGAGGTTGGAGTCCTGGAACATAAGGGGCGAGGCTACAGGTTCATGGCCTCCCCGGACACCACCAATGAAAGAACCGCGCGGGTGGCAGGACAAGGGACCCAAAGGTCTCGTTCTCCGCGCGCCGCGGCCGGCCATCATTTCTTAGCCAGCCAGTTGAACGCCATGATTTCGTCGTTAACCTTACGTCCGCTTTTAGCCATGAGCAGGTTAACGGGATTCGGTCCTATCAGGGGGGCCACGGCCGCGAAACATCCCCGGTCGAACGGTGATCGTGTGCTAATGGACTGGATGGTGCTCGCCGGACCCCGCTCGTACAAATTGTCTTCCTCCTCCCTCAGCGACTGCGGATAGCGGATGTCCCTCATCACCGCCAGGTGAATCACCTCGGGTGAGCTGTTGAAATGATGGATGGAATTGCGCATTGCCGGAGGCTAAGAAACCTCGCCAGGAGGCTCAAGCCAATTTACTCTGACAAAGGCGTTCCACCAAATAACGTCAGGGGGTGTTTTATGGCTCTCCTCATCCGAGCAGAGGAAATGATTGGGCGGATTTCTATTGAAGAAGCGGTTGCCGCCGTTCGTGAAGGGTTTCGCGATCAAGGGGAAGCCCCGGCTTTCAGTGCTCCCAGATTACGCATTCACCATGAAGACCGCCGCGTTAGCGTTCACCCCGGCGGCTGCCATAGGCTGGAGGTGGCGGGCATGTTTATCCATGTGGAACGGTTCAGCTTCAAAGGCGGTGCCCAACAGTACACGGGAGCGGGCAAGCGGGTTTACGTCGCCTATAATACTGAAACCGCGGCGTTAAAAATAATCATTGTCGGCTCGCTACCTTTGTTCGATTTCGACCCGCCGGAAGATTGGTATGGGACTGAAACCGCAATTACCAGCGCCGTTGGCACGGATATCCTGGCCAGGAAGGATGCGAAAGTATTGGGGCTCTTCGGTACGGGGCGTCAAGCACGGCGGCATCTGGTCGCCATGTGCCGCATCCGCCCCATTGAGAGCGTGCGTGTTTTCAGCCGCAGTGCCGAGAATCGTGCAGCCTTTGTTGAGCGGATGGGGAGCCACGTCAGCGCCAAGGTTGAGGCCGTTGATTCAGGTGAAGCGGTGGTCCGGGGCGCGGATCTCATCTGTTGCGCCACCGGGACCAATTTTCCGGTTCTCATGGGTGAATGGCTGAGCCCAGGCCAGCATGTGACCTCCATCGTCGCCAGCAATAAGGGCGTGGTTGAGGAAGGTTCGGTCACCCGCCCCCGGCGTGAATTCGATGATGAGGTCATCGCCCGCGCCGACCGGGTGATCGCCACTTCAAAAGACCAAGCCATCCAGGATGAGCAGGGTGACCTGTTTGAGCCGGTGGCGAACGGCATCATTTCCTGGGATGAAATCAGCGACCTGGGGGAGTTGGTTGCCGGGAAGGCAACGGGGCGGAAGAACGATGACGAAATCACCGTGTTTAAACAAAACTCGGACCAGGGTGTGGGCTTCATGGCACTAGCCGCACTTGCTTATGACAAAGCGACGGCCGCTGGGATCGGCATCGAAATATAGATTGTTTGAAATGGAAGAAACGGAATGTCGAACGATGCGACGAATGACCCCCGCCCAGATAGCCGAGGCGCAGATGATGGCGCACGATCGGCGGACGAAGCACAATAAAATGTGACCCTGCTTATGTCCGCGTTGGGTCCAGGCTGTGTGAAATCTCCGAAGCCGGGACCTTTCGCGCAATAATTAAACCTGAAAGGTAATACAGGTGAATCCTTACTGCGGCGAAGGTCAGCTTCATGGCTTAATATTTTGTCTCGGTCGTCAAAAAATAGTTTTCACACAGCCTGGGTCAAAAGGGGACACATGTATATAAACTTTACATACGTACGCGGACATTAGAGATAAAGCGGAGTGGATGGGGATGATCCGAGCGATCAAGGAGTTGCTCGATCAACAGCCGCCGCCGATCAGACCGGAGCACCCTCTTTCTTCGGTGTCTTCCGGTCCCTATGCAGGGTCATATTCTCCGGGGAATCGGGCCAGTCTGACATCTTAAGCCACAGGCGGAGCATCAAGCGCTTGCGGTCGACCTCGTCGAAATCCTCGAATGCGGTCCGACCGTGCATCACGGTGCGGTTGTTGAGAAATTGCAAGTCACCCGGCTCCAACATCGTCCGGTAAAGCAGACCGTCACGTGCAGCGGTCGTTTTGAACACCTCGAAGGCTTCCAACGCCGCCACGTCGTTCTCGATATCGTCCTCCGAGAGGGATCTACCGATCGAAATGTCGTTGAAGTAGCAGGTCAACTTCCCAACACGTCTGCCGAACACAGGGATGCGGTGAGAGGAGAGGGGTGGCTCGCCGGTCGAGGTCTGCCCCGAGCGCCGATGGTGGTAGCCGCGGTAGAGCGGCGCCAGCAGCTCTGGCCGCTCGGCAAGGATCGCATTGTGGACCGCGAGGCTACTCGTGATCAGGCTGGTGCCACCGGATTTGGCCCGGCGCAGGCAGAGAAGACCAGTGACATCGATGGAGTCGGTGTGGAGATGCTGGGGGCGTGGCGAGCGATAGGCACGATCCGCATCACCGGTATGCGACATGTCCATCACGTCGACGATCATGTCGCCGTGAACGCTCTGCGCCCCGGGAGTGCCGAGATGCGTGCCGATGCCCCAGAGAATGAAGGCAAGGTCGTCGCGTTCGTAAAGATCGACGGGCAGACCACGCACTAGGCAAACACCCGGCCCGTCGGACAGCAATCCACTGATCGCCGATAATTGGGCGGCCATCGATGGCAGTGGAAAATCTCTGGCCATGATGTCCTCGAGGGCGCGGTGACGCCGCTTGACGCCATCAAGCGCCGTGGCGATGTCATCGAGCGCCTTGGCGTCGAGCCGAATAATCCAGTCATCGCGCGCGGTCAATTCATCCGCCGACCACAACGACGGCCCCGCCACGGGATCAATCTTGGTGGTGCTCTCCATCACTCGCTCCATTCCTGTCCACGGGGACAGGATACAGGAAAATAAAACGCCAGGAATAAGCTAGGACGAGGGTTCGTCGAAGCGCGACGCGCCCGGCTGCCGCGCGGCGCTAACCAAATGTCCGCTTATGGCAGTGACCTCAACCGGTCGATGCAACACACGCGTTAAATCTTTCTGCTGGAGTTTCAAACTCCAGCGTTTTTCGCGGCCGTTCGTTGAGCTGACGCGCCACCTTGTTCAGATGAGCTTGCGAGTATACCGATACGTCGGTTCCTGATGCGAAGTACTGCCTGAGCAGGCCATTGGTGTTCTCATTGGACCCACGTTGCCACGGGCTTCGCGGATCGCAGAAGTAAACATCGATGTCCGTCGCCAAGCTAAACCGCCGATGACCCGCCAACTCCTTGCCACGGTCCCAGGTCAGGGATTTATACAGCTCATTCGGCAGCTTCCCCGCCTGCTTGATGAGCGCCGAGACCACCGTCTGGGTGTCCTTATTGGCCACCTTCACCAACATCACATAGCGCGTATGACGTTCGACCAAGGTCGCGATATGACTGTTCTTCGATCCCGATATGAGATCACCTTCCCAGTGACCAGGCACCGCACGGCCCTCAACCGAGGCCGGGCGCTCACGGATCGAGATCATGTCCTTGATCTGCCCATGGGCGCCGCCTTTTTGGCTGGCCTGTTGGGAGCGGCGAATCGTGCGCTTCGACCGAAGGTGGGAAAGCAGCTCTTTCTTAAGCACACCGCGGGCTTGAACGAATAAACTGCGATAGATGGTCTCGTGAGACACCTGGTAACACCCGTCTCCTGGATGCGCGCGCTTCAGCCAACCGGATATCTGCTCCGGCGACCAGTTCAACCTCAGCTTCCGCGCCACTGCCCGGCGCAGCCACGGACTGCTCGCCAGCTTACAGCGCTTCGGCCGATGGGCGCGGACCCAGGCCTGGGCGTCGGCCGCCGCCGCCCGGTAGCGATCATAGCCGCCATTGCGGCCAACCTCACGGCTTACCGTCGAGGGCGAGCGGCCCAAAAACCTAGCCATCGAACGGATCGACCTATGGGCCACAATCCCCCTCGAGATCACCTCGCGCTCCGACAAACTCAACGCCAAACGAGAGCGGCGCCGTGGCGCGGGACGGATGGTGCCGTGCGGCGCAAGCTGGAAATAAATAGATGATGACGGCTTGCCAAACGCCCGCCCGATTGC
>SMXQ01000056.1 GCA_004356985.1 Alphaproteobacteria bacterium
CGGCCTCGGCGGCGCGCTCACCAAGGGCGTTCTCGCCGCCGTCGCCCAAGGCAAAGCCGTGCCCGAGGCCCAATGCCCCACCGTCGAGAAGAGGCAACCGCTGCCCAAGGGAATCGGCCCCTTGGTCGATCTCTTCCGGGTCCTCCTCAAGATGAAATGCGATGAGCACGACGTCGCCCCAAAGCTGGTGTGCTCGGCCGCGGACCTCGAACGCATCGCCGCCGACGACCAGGCCGACGTCCGGGCGCTCAAGGGATGGCGGCGGGAATTGTTCGGCACCGATGCCCTGAAAATCAAGCACGGCGCGTTGGCGCTTGCCGCCGACGGCTTCAAGGTGCGGCTCATTCCCGTACCCGTACCCGTGCGCGATGCCAAGGATGGATAACGCCAAGGCGCCCGGACGGCGCCAGGATTCGATCCGCGGCATCTGCTAACGGATTTAATATGACTTAAAATCGTTGTTATTCAATTATTTAAATTTGTTTTCTAAGGTAAAAAATAGCCTAAGGCGAGGCGGTGAACAACCGATAATCGGGCCTGGACCCGCCGCGCGGGCGGCGCCGGTTTCCTCAGCCGCCCCCGGCCAGGACATCGCGTACCAACGGAATGGTGACCGCCCGGCCCGCCGCCAGGGCACGGCGGTCGATCGCCGCGACGACCACCGAAGCCGCCTCGAAGCTGCGCTCCATGCGGGCCGCCAGGTAGCGGATGACGTCCGCCGCCACATGGATTTGCCGATCGGCGAACAATTTCACCAGCAGGGCCGCCATCAACCCGTCATCGGGCAAGCCGATTTCGGCCACCGGAATGGCGCCGAGCCGCGACCGCAGGTCGCCAAGCGAGACCGGCCACCGGGCCGGAGGCACGTCCCCGGTGAGCATCAGCCGCCCCTTGGCGCCGTGCACGTGGTTGAGCAGATGGAACAACGCCTGCTCGCCCGCCTCCTGCCCCATCAAGAGATGCGCGTCATCGACGATCAGCGCGCCGTCGCCGGTCTCCGACACCCATTGGGGCCGCGCCAGCAAACCCCCCGGGTCGATAAAACGGGCGCCGCTGGCGGCGGCCCAGACCGATGCCAGATGGGTCTTGCCCGAACCCGCGGGCCCGACCACCGCCAAGCTCGGGCCCGGCCAGTCGGGCCAAAGGTCGATCCAGCGGACCGCGTCCGCATTGCAAGGGGCGACCAGGAAATCCTCGCCGCCGAGGCTGGTGCGGTGCGGCAGCGGAAGGGGAATCTGGACCGCCTCGGGGCCACATTCCGCGGCCTTCCTGCCATCCTTGGCGGAGGTCAAGGCCGATCGTCCCGGGGCGGCCCATCGTCATCTTCACCCCCGGGCGGGCTATTTCCCCAATACAACCGGCTGCCGACATATTGGCTGGTGGTGAAGCGCACCAAGACGCCGATCACCGCCGCCACCGGCACCGCAAGCAGCAGTCCGGCGAAACCGGCCACCGACCCGCCCGCCAGAAGGGCGAATATGATCCACACCGGGTGCAAGCGGATCCTCTCGCCCACCAGTTTCGGAGTGAGCAAGTTGCCTTCCAGAACCTGGCCGGCGACGAAAACGCCAGCCACGACCGCGATGGGGCCCCACTCCGAATACTGGACCAACGCCATGCCCACCGACGCTAGGAAGCCGACGATGGCGCCCACGAAGGGGACGAAAGATATCAATCCGGCGGCGATGCCGATCACCAGACCGAAATCCAAGCCGATCACGGTCAGCGCAAGGCCGTAGAACACGGCGAGAATGAGACAAACCACGCCCATGCCCCGCACGAACCCGGAGATCATTTCGTCGGCCTCGTTGACCAGTTCGCGGATGGTGGCCGCATGGTCGCGGGGCAGCCAGGAATCGACATTCCTGACGATGATCGGCCAGTCCCTGAGGATGTAGAAGGCGACGATGGGGGTGATGAAGATCAGCGAGAGCAGGTTGAACAAGGCAAGCCCGCCGCTCCAGATATTACCCAGGAGCCGCCCGGCCAGCTTGAGCGCGTCTCCGGCAAAGCCGCCCGCCAGGCCCTTGAGCCGCTCCATGTCCTGGGGCGAAAGCTCGGCGCTGAGCCGCGACAGGACGGCCGCGAGCCTTGCCTGGGCGGCCGTCAAAAGTTCCGGGACCTTGGCCGCGAAATCGATGAACTGCTTTTCCAGAACCGGCAGCAACAGGACCAAGGCGCCGCCGAATATCAGGAAAAACAAGATCAACACCACCGATGTGGCCAGGGTCCGGTTGAGCCGCATGGCGCCCAGTTTTTCCACCACCGGGTCGAGAAAATAAGCGATGGCGAACCCCGCCACGAACGGCAGCAGGATGGCGCTGAACAGCTTGAGGATAAGGCCGAAGGCCACGAGGCCCGCCAGCCAGAATAGCACCTGACGCGATATCGTCATTGCCGAGAGTCCTCCATGGATGCGGCCTTTGCCGACCAGGCGACGATGTAACTGGCACCCGATAATAAAGTGGTGAGCCCGGCAAGCCATACCAGGGCGACGATGGGCAAATCGGCCTCCAGCCCGAGCCCCTGGGACCCAAGCACGAAACCGGCCAGGACGATTTGCACCACCGTATTGATTTTACTTATATAAAGCGGCGACATTTTCAGGTTATGGGTGAGCAACTGATAGAGCATTGCCCCGCCGATGATGAGAACGTCCCGCGACACCACCAAGATGACGATCCAGTTGGGAAGATAGCCCTCGGCACCGAGGGTCACGAAGATGCTCATGAGAAGGGCCTTGTCGGCGAGGGCATCGAGATATTCGCCCACCACCGTAATGCAGGACAAACGGCGGGCGAGGAAGCCGTCGATGGCGTCCGATAGGCCGGCGCCGACGAAAAGCCAGAAGGCGAGCCCTACGCGGTCGTCCAGGATCGCCCAAACGACGATGGGCACCATCAGCAACCGCGCCAGGGAAATGGAGTTGGGAATGTTCACGGGGGCCCGCCCAATGATGGCTTCGGCGCCGCGGCACGACCCCCGCCGGTCTCTTCACCGCCGCCCTCGGGCCGGCCGGGTTCGGCGCCAACAGGGCCCTTGCGGATGCGCCGCAGGATCCAGGAAACCGGGCCGCGTTCGAGAATGATGTCGTTTTGAACCAGGGCCAGGGTCAACTGTTCCTCGTCGCCGATATAATTGATCCTAAGGCGCGCAAGCTTGCGGGAAAGATATACCAGATCGCTCCGCTGAATGAAGGCGACTGCGGCGAGGCGACGTTTGATGGCGAGCCAATCGGCGAGCGACGTCAGCGGCACGATGACGGTCAATTCCTTGCCCACGCCGAAGCGCAGGCGGTTGTCGCGTTTCCATTCCTCCTGGATCTGGCTGGCGATGAGCGACACCGCCCGGCGGATGGCGGCCGCGCGGCTCTCGCCCGCGCGAAGAGCGAAGGATTCAAGGCGGGTCTGCTCGGTAAGTGCCGACCCCATGCGGCTGAGGGTGACCTGCAGGAAGGCCTGGGCGGCCTGCCCCTCCCCCCCGGCGGCCCCCATGCGGAATCCCGCCACGGCGACCAGAACGTCGGCGGCGGCGTAGTGTCGGGCGATGGCGGCCAGCCGATCGTCGGCGCCGCGCACCGCCTGCTCGGCGCCGATCAGAACGGCGTTCCTGATACCCCCCGCCGGGCGGACCAAGGGCACGAGTCCGTCCGATGGGGGCAAGGCCAGCCAGGCATCACGCCACGGGTTGGGGTCCCCCCACAAGGAAAAGGCGCCCGCCACTTCGAAGACCGGCAACACCAGAACCGGCTTGCTTCGGGTTTCGGCGAAAGCGATATCATGGCCGCGCAGCATCGCCCTGATGCCGTGGGCCTTGAAACGCACGCGCAGGACGGCAAGGTAGCGGACCGACGACCTCTTTTCCCGGCTGACCTCAAAATCCCGGACCAATTCGGCGATGGCGCCGGCCTTGAATTCGGGCAATTTGTTCCTGTCGGCGGCCAGCACGATGCGGTCGAACAGGCGGCCGAGCGCCGCCTTCTGGCCTTCGGCCAAGGCCCGGTCCCGCGCCGCGGCGGCGGTATCGGCGGTCGCGTCCACCTCGACGCCGGCGATGGTGAACACGTCGGTGCCCCCTTGGGCCGAAGCCATTGGGGCCGCCAACAACGCCGCCAGCAACCCCAGGACGATGATTATTCCGGCCCACCGCGCGGCCAGCGCCCAAGGGGTGTTGCCGGCGGCAATACCCCTTGGATGGGATGGGGTCGGCTGAGTTTGGGTCGGGTATGATTGGGCCATTACAAACCGTCGTGAATACACTATCTTAGCCGCGGCTTTCAGGCTGCGTGCCTCACCCGGCGGAGAGCCGGAATCAAGCCTACCCGAAAATTTATCATGGATGAGGCGAGGAGGAACCCATTAAGCGCGCGACGTATCAAGGGGCGGGGGTCGACATCGCGGCCGGAAACGCGCTGGTCAAGCGCATCGCTCCCCTGGCCCAGGCGACTTCGCGCAGCGGCGTCATGTCCGGCCTCGGCGGTTTCGGCGGCTTGTTCGACATCAAGGCCGCCGGATTCAAGGATCCGGTTCTGGTCGCCGCCAGCGACGGGGTCGGCACCAAGCTGCGGATCGCCATCGAAATGGGACGGCTGGGAACGGTCGGCATCGACCTGGTCGCCATGTGCGTCAACGACCTGGTGGTACAGGGCGCCGAGCCTCTCTTCTTCCTCGATTATTTCGCCGCCGGGGTGCTCGATGTGGAGCGCGCCGGCCAGGTGATCGCCGGCGTGGCGGAGGGCTGCACCCAGGCGGGCTGCGCGCTGATCGGCGGGGAAACCGCGGAAATGCCGGGCATGTATCGGGGGGGCGACTTCGACCTCGCCGGCTTCGCCGTCGGCGCGGTCGAGCGCGAGGCCCTGCTCACCGGGGCAGAGGCCCGCGCCGGGGACGTCGTTCTCGGCATCGGGGCATCGGGCCTGCATGCCAACGGCTTTTCCCTGGTGCGCCGGATCGTCGACGATTTGGGGCTTTCCTGGGACGCGCCGGCACCGTTCGCCGCCCATGAGAGCCTCGGGCAGCACCTCCTGACGCCGACCCGGATCTACGTCAAGTCCTGCCTGGCCGCCATCGCGGCGGGCGGCGTCAAGGGGCTGGCGCATATCACCGGCGGCGGCTTGACCGAGAACATTCCAAGGGTGCTCGCCCCCGGCCTGCGGGCGGCGCTTGATGCCGGGGCCTGGCCCCTGCCGCCGGTGTTTCAATGGCTCGCCCGGGAAGGCGGGCTGGAAGGGAGCGAGCTCGCCCGCACCTTTAATTGCGGAATCGGCATGGTGGTCATGGTCGAACCAGGGTCGGCCAACGCGGTCCAACAAAGCCTCAACGAGGCCGGGGAAACGGTCCACAGGATCGGCGTCATCGAAGCCGCGCCGGGGGAATCCCGGGACACCGTCATCGCGGCGATGGACACGGCATGGCGCGCCTGAGGGCGGGGGTCCTGATCTCCGGCTCGGGGACCAACCTCGGCGCTCTTCTGGATGCCGCGGCGGCGGCCGATTATCCGGCCGAGATCGTGCTCGTCGTCTCCAACAGCGGCGATGCCCAAGGGCTTGAGCGCGCCCGCGCCGCCGGCGTCCCCACCCGGGTCATCGACCATAGGGAATTTCCGCACCGCGCCGCCTTCGACGAGGCGTTGAGCGCTTCCCTGGGGGATGCGGGGTGCGAACTTGTCTGCCTCGCCGGTTTCATGCGGCTGCTCACCGCCGGTTTCACCGAGACCTGGCGCGACCGCCTGATCAATATTCACCCCTCCCTGCTGCCGTCCTTCAAGGGGCTCGATGCCCAGGCACGGGCGCTCGCCGCCGGGGTGGCCATCGCCGGATGCACCGTCCATTTCGTGCGCCCCGAGATGGACGCCGGGCCGATCATCGTCCAAGGCGCGGTCCCCGTTCTGGAAGGCGATGACGCGGCCGCCCTCGCCGCCCGCATCCTGGAAGTCGAACACCGGATTTATCCGCTGGCGCTCCGCCTCATGGGCGAAGGCCGGGTTTCGGTGGCCGGCGATGTGGTCACCATCGCGGAAAACCTGCCGGGCGATGTGGTCACCATCGCGGGAGACCGGCCGGCGGCCACGGAAACGCTGATATGGCCCCCGGAAAACCGCGGATAGCGGGTAAAGAGCTTTATAACTCGGCCCGCCCCGGTTATAGCCTTGAGGCTGGAGACATCGGACCATAAAGGTTTTAGGAGCAGATCATGGCCGATACCGACGATCTCAAGGCCCATGAAGAGATGTGGCGCAATTTCGTGAAGCTGCTTGCCTTCAACGCCGCCGCGATCATCTTCTGCCTGGCCTTCCTGGCGCTTGTTCTTCTCTAGGGCAAATTCCCGCCAGATTGACCCCCTGGGCCCGAGGGTGCGGCTCAACCGACGATCTCTTCATCGGTAAAGAAGAAGGCGATTTCCGCGGCGGCGGTTTCCGGGCTGTCGGACCCATGGACCGAATTGGCTTCGATGGATTGGGCGAAATCCTTGCGGATGGTCCCTGCCTCGGCCTCCGCGGGATCGGTCGCCCCCATGATTTCCCGGTTCCGCGCGATGGCGTCGTCGCCTTCAAGGACCTGGACCACCACCGGACCCGATGTCATGGAAGCACACAGGCCGTCGAAGAACGGCCGCTCCTTATGGACCGCATAGAATTTCTCCGCCTGTGCGCGGCTGAGCCGCAGCCGCTTCTGGGCGACGATTCTAAGCCCCGCCTCCTCCAAGTGGGCGCAGATTCGGCCGGTCAGGTTGCGTTGAGTCGCATCGGGTTTGATGATCGAGAGGGTCCGTTCATTGGCCATCGCGTGGGGCTCCGTAAAGAATTTGCGCCGCGCTTATAGACGGATCGAAGACCGGGGGCAAGGGATGGCGCATGAATCCACGGAACCGGCCACACCCGGCGGCCGGTTTGCCGTTTCACGGATCCTGCTGCTGCCACCCGCCGCGCGCGCCCTGGCGCCAATAGGTGAGTTCATGGCCCCCATCCTTGTAGGCCTGCCAATGTGACCGGGCCTTTTCCAAGGCCGCAACGTCGCGGCCGTCGAAGAGCTCGAGGCAGCGGTCATAGCCCGTGATCTCTGCGGATTGTGACCCGTCGGTCAGGAACAGGACGGTGGCGGAATTGGGGTTGTCGTCGCCATGGGTGAGCCAAACCGGCTGGTCGGGACCGTTGCCGTCCTGGGCCGAGCCATGGGCCAGAAAAGATCCCTGCTCATAGGTCCACAGCGCGGCATCGAGCGCCGCCACCCGTTCCTCGGACCCCGCCTTGACGACCACCCTGAGGCCGCCCGCCAACGCCTTTTCCAACAACTTCGCCAGGACCGCCTCCAGGGTCGAGGCCTCGAGATGGTAAAAGGCGATTGCCGTCATGCCGGCCTCCCCCCGCGCCGGTCAACGGCTTTCATAATGGTCGGCGACCAGGCGGTCGAGCAGACGCACGCCGAACCCGGTGCCGCCCGGGGCGGCGGTGTCGGAACCCTTGGTCGACCACGTCACCCCGGCGATGTCGAGATGCGCCCAGGGCACCTTGTTGACGAATCGCTGCAGGAACTGGGCCGCGGTGATGGACCCGGCGCCGCCGCCCGATGAGATGTTTTGGACATCGGCCGCCTTGGAATCGATCATCTTGTCGTAGGCGGCATCCAAGGGCAGGCGCCAGAGTTTCTCGCCCACCGCCAAGCCCGCGTCGGTGAGCCGGGCGGCAAGCTCGTCATCGTTGGAAAAGAGGCCGGCATGGTGGGCGCCGAGGGTGACGATGATGGCGCCCGTCAAGGTGGCGAGGTCGACCATGAACTTCGGCTTGAAACGTTTCTGGCAGTACCACAGGGCATCGGCCAGCACGAGCCGGCCTTCGGCATCGGTATTGAGCACTTCTATGGTCTGGCCGGAATAGGATTTGACGATGTCGCCGGGCCGCTGGGCGGTGGCCGACGGCATATTTTCCACCAGCCCCACTATGCCGACGACATTGACCCTGGCCGATCGACCGGCCAGCGCCCGCATCAACCCGATGACGACGCCGGCACCGCCCATGTCCCATTTCATGTCTTCCATGCCGCGCGAGGGTTTGATCGATATGCCGCCGGAATCGAAGGTCACACCCTTGCCGACGAAGGCCACGGGCTGGGCCCCCTTGCCCCGCCGCGGCCCCCCGTTCCAGCGCATCACCACCAACCGCGGCGGATGGGCGCTGCCCTGGCCGACCCCCAAAAGGGCGCCAAAACCAAGCGCCTTCATCTTATTTTCGTCAAGGACCTCGACCCGGACGTCGAGGCGCGAGAGCTTGCGCGCCTCCTGCGCCAGGGTCTGCGGGTAGAGCACGTTGGCCGGCTCGGACACCAGTTCACGGGTATGGAAAACGCCATCGGCCACCGCATCGAGCCCGGCAAAGAGCCGCCGGGCGGGGGCCGGCTCGGCCACCTGAACATCGATGCGGACAAGCTTGGGCTTGTCTTCCTTCTTTTCCTTGGTCCGGTATTTGTCGAACCGGTAGGACCGGAGCCGCGCCCCGAGGGCAAAATGGGCGGCCAGGTCGGATGCGCCCAGCTTGCAGTGCCGCGGCGCCTCCACGAGAACCACGGCGCGGGAATCGTCGCTTTTGCCCAATTCCGCGTAGGCGACCCCGCCGGCCCGCTCGGCGATGAGATCGGTGACCTCGCCGGCCTTGCCCAGCCCCACCACCACCACGCGGCTGATATCCTTGCGCCCCGGCGCCAGGATGATGAGGCTTTGCCCCTTGCGGCCCTTGAACCGCGACGCCGCCAAGGCACGGGCGACGGAGCCACCCACGGACTTGTCCAAGGACCGGCCCAGGGCCGTCAGCTTGGGCGCGGACTTGTCCTCGCTTGCCAATAGGATAACCGCCCCTTTTTCGGGCAGCGTGGGTTTGGAAAACGCAATCCTCATGCGTCACTCTCCTTGGACAAATGGTTGACGGCGGGGCGCCGGGTTTGTGAGTCTAGCGATCTGGGCGGGAAAAATCTAACCTTTGGACATGACCGGCCCGCGCCGATTCAATTCGCCGGCGGCGCGGCGTGGAACGGGCGACAAAACGCGCCACCGGCGCTTTCGCGCGCCTGCTGGGCAGCCCCCGCGGGGGCTTTGTTTCGCCCTATCGGTAAGGATGGCGGTCCCCCGCCCTGGCGCTATAATACCGCCGATGAACTGCATGTTCCGCTATATGTTGCGCCAGCTCCTGTGGCCGCTTTTTTTCGCGGTGTTGGTGGTGTCGGGGATTATCTGGATGTCCCAGTCGCTCCGATTCGTCGATCTGGTCCTCAACCGGGGCCTGCCGGCCTACAACATGTTCCACCTCGCCTTCCTGGTCCTCCCCATGTTCACCTCGGTGTTCCTCCCGATCGTCCTCTTCGGCGTCGTGGTGTTCGCTTACACCAAGATGCACCAGGACAGCGAGCTTGTGGTCTGGCGGGGCTGCGGCAAAAGTCCCATGGCCTTGGCGGCCCCGGCGCTGGCGGCGGCCACCCTGGTGATGGTGCTGTGTTATGTGGTGAACCTCTATTACATGCCCGCCGCCTATCGTGAGTTCAAGGACCTGCAGGCGTCGATCCGAGAAAACTATTCGGAAATTCTCCTCCGGGAAGGCACCTTCAACGAAGTCGGGAAGAACCTGACCATCTACGTGCGCGAAAGGGCCCCCAATGGCGAGCTCCTGGGGCTTCTGGTCTACGACCGCCGCAAGGGCGGCAACCCGGTGACCATGATGGCCGAACGCGGCGCCTTGGTCCGCACGGATTCCGGGCCACGGGTGGTCATGGTCAAGGGGAACAGGCAAACCATCAAGAAAGGCGAGGACAAGCTTTCGATCCTTTTTTTCGACCGCTATACACTGGATCTGGGCACCATCAGCGCGCGTTCCGGGGAACGTTGGCGCCAGCCCCGGGAACGCTATCTTCTCGAATTGTTTGCGATTAAAACAACCGGCCGTTATGGCGCCTCTGACTGGGAACGGCGGCTCCAATTCTATGCCGAAGGCCACCAACGGCTGGCCACCCCCCTGCTGGCCTTCGCTTTTGTCCTGATGGCGCTGGCGGCGTTGCTCACGGGCGACTTTAACCGCCGCGGGCTGGCATTGCGCATCACCGTGGTAACCGGCGCCATGGTGATGGTGCAGTCCCTCAGCGTCATGCTGTATCACCTGGCGGGGAATTCCATGGCCGCGGTGCCGTTCATGTACCTGTTGCCGGTGGCGGCCATAGGCGTCAGCCTGAGGATGTTGATGAGGCGCGGGCGCCACCACGGATGGTCGTCACCCGATCGCGGCGGAGCCGAGCTGACGAGGGCCAATCCATGACCCAGGGCACGCGTTTCTCCCTCACCCTTTCGCGCTATATCGCCAAACGGTATTTCGGCGGTTTCCTGCTGGTCCTGGCCTCGCTGGGGGGCATCGTCTTTCTCGTGGAAATCCTGGAACTCTTGCGCAAGGCCAGTTCCCGGCCCGATGTCACGTTCCAATTGGTCATGCAAATGGCCGTCCTCAAGTTTCCCCACACATTGCAAAAGCTGATCCCCTTCACCGCCCTGCTCGGGGGGATGTTCACTTTTTGGCGCCTCAGCCGCAGCAGCGAATTGGTCGTGGCGCGGGCTTCTGGGGTCTCCGTGTGGCAGTTTTTGGCCCCCGCGGTGCTGGTCGCGGTCTCCATCGGCGTGTTTTTCATGGCCGTCGTCAACCCCCTGGGGTCGACCATGTTGCTTCGCTTCGAACAGCTGGCGGGCGATTACTTCAAGGGACGCTCGTCGCAATTGGCGATTTCCCGTTCGGGCATGTGGCTGCGCCAGGCCGACGACCGAACCAAATCGGTCATCCATGCCGTGCGGATGACCTC
This sequence comes from Alphaproteobacteria bacterium, assembly GCA_004356985.1. GTDB lineage: Bacteria > Pseudomonadota > Alphaproteobacteria > SMXQ01 > SMXQ01 > SMXQ01. The sequence goes on from SMXQ01000056.1 coordinate 10,823, forward strand.
CGAAGACATGACCCTTAGGGACGTGACCGTTTACCTGTTCGACGACAAAAACCGGTTCTCCCGCCGCCTCGATGCCAGGGACGCCCATCTCGGCGACGGCAAGTGGGAATTGAAGAACGTGCTGGTGACGACGCCGGGAAAACCTTCTTGGCGGCAGGCCACCTACAGCCTTCCCACCGATTGGACCGCGGCCAAAATAATGGATAGCTTTTCGCCACCGGAAACGCTGTCGTTTTGGCACCTGCCTGGGTTCATCGACCTTCTCGACAAGGCCGGGTTCACC
>SMXQ01000057.1 GCA_004356985.1 Alphaproteobacteria bacterium
ATGGTGGGCACCGATTACGGCCACCACGATCCGTCGTCGGAAATCAACGCCTTCACCATCATCCGCGGGCGCGACGATATCGCCCCCGAGGTGATCGCCAAGATGACCGATGCCAACGCCCGCGCCCTTTACGGGCTTTAGGTTCAAGAAATCATTGCCCTGGAAGGAACCGCACAAGTGACGGATGTACATTCGCAAAACCTCGACGCCGCCATCGAAGAGGACGGCGCCGCAATTGCCCGCGACCATTTCAAGCCGGGCGACCTGTGCGTGGTCACCGGCTGCGCCCGGGGATTCGGCCGCGCCATCTCCAGGCGTCTCGCCCGGGAGGGGGCCAGGCTGGCCATCTGGGACCTGCTGGACGACGAGGGGGAAGAAACCGCGGAGGCGTGCCGCCAAGCCGGCGCCGAGGTGGAATTCTTCCATTGCGACATGGGCCTACCCGACGATATCTCGGCCGCCGCGGCGGCGGTGAGCGAACGCTTCGGCCCGGCCTATGCGGTGATCAACAATGCCGGCATCAACCTGCGCACGCCGGCCATCGACCACCCGGTGGAGATGTGGAACAAGACCTTGGCGGTCAACCTTGTGGGCGGGTTTCTCTGTTCCCAGGCCTTCGCCCGGGGCATGATCAAGGCCGGGCGGGGGATCATCATCAACTTCGCCTCGGGCCGCGCCATCGAGGGCGCCGTCAACTCCATCTCCTATGCCTCTTCCAAGGCCGGCATCATCGCCATGACCAAGACGCTGGCCAGTGAATGGGCGGTGCACGGCATCCGCGTCAACGCCATCATCCCCGGGGTCTCGGAGACGCGCCAGCCGCTGGAGGCCGGCGGCACCCTGGAAGAACTGCGCCAACGCGGCAAATCCATCCCCCTGGGGCGGGTCGGCCACCCCGACGACATCGCCGGCATGGTGGTCATGCTACTATCGGAAGACGCCGCCTATATCACCGGCCAGTCCATGGCCATCAACGGCGGGCGCATCATGCTGCCCTAGCCGGGCCGAACCACCCTGCTTTGAGGAACGACCATGCGCTACAGAGAATTGGGACCGGACAAGTTGCGGGTGTCGGCCATCGGCTTCGGCGGCCGCCGCCTGTCCGACCCCCATACCGAGACCGAGACCGACGAGGCCAAGGCCAGGGCGGTGATCGACCGGGCGCTGGAGTTGGGATTGACCCTGATCGACACCTCGGACAGCTATGCTGACACCGAAAACGAAAAGCTGTTCGGCCGGCTGCTTTTAGGGCGGCGCGACAAGGTGGTCCTGTCCACCAAATTCGGCATGGCGCGGAAGGCCGACGGCGCGCGCACCGTCGACGGCCGCCCGGAATATGCCGCCGCCGCCTGCGAAGCCAGCCTCAAACGCCTCAAGACCGACTGCATCGATCTCTACTACCTGCACCGGGTCGACCCCGGCGTGCCCATCGAGGACACCGTGGGGGCCATGGCGCGGCTCAAGGAACAGGGCAAGATCCGTTACCTCGGCCTGTCCGAGGCGGGGCCCGAGACCCTGCGCCGGGCCGCCGCCACCCATCCCATCACCGCCCTGCAAAGCGATTATTCCCTGTGGACGCGGGATTACGAGGCCGACACCATCCCCACCTGCATGGAACTGGGGATCGGCTTCATCGCCTACTACCCCTTGGGGCGGGGATTCCTGGCCGGCGCCATTCGCTCGGTCGATCAACTGGGGGCCCGCGACGGGCGGCGCCGGGCGCTGCGCTTCCAGGAAGAAAACATCGGCGTCAATCTCGACCTTTTGTTGAAGCTCCGCGATATCGCCGAAGGGAAGGGCTGCACGGTCGGCCAATTGGCGCTCGCCTGGATCCTCAATCGGGGACCCGGCTACCTGGCGATTCCCGGCACCTCGCAAATCGCCCACCTGGAAGAAAATATCGCCGCCGCCGAGATCACCCTGGACGACGCAGACATGGCGCGGATCGATGCCCTGTTTCCCGCCTCGGGCGCGGCCGCCGGCGCCCGCCAGCCCGACGCCATCCTGGCCAGCCTCAATCGCTAGACACGCCCGGGCGCTAGGCATACCCGGGCCGGATCGCACCCGCCCCCCGCACTGTCATGGCCGCCGCCCCGGCCGTGGTAGGCCCGGGTTGCCGTGGTTTCAAAGTCACCGGCCAAATCCCCCAACCAAAGCCACCGGCACGCGCCGGGGGGACCCGTTCGCCAAATGTCATTTCTAAAATTTTATGTAAATTCAAAACGAATAAATTTGACTAATTACGCGAATTATCCGAGTATTGTCATCGAGATTGCAACGATAGTCTAAATACAAGACGTCTATATAAGAATTTATATTTGGATACAATTCGTATAAAATTTTATATATCCAAGTTTATTGAAAAATTGGTTGTCTTTCAGGGGGTTAGTAACGCTTAAAAGCCGATTCGGCCGTCCCTGGGGTGTCCCCAAATCGTCATTACGGCGATTGCCCTTGGGACGGCCGTTTATTTTGCGCGCGGGCACGCCGCGGCCCAATCGAACCATTTGCGCCGAGAGCACTCTTGGTGGTGCGCCGAGGCCGCCAATCCTTTAAAATACCCCCAACGACCGACGGACCCGGCGCCGAACCGGGTCGATCAACCCAAGGGGGGACAGCCATGACGGCACCACCGGAACCGGGAAACCGGGTCGCGCTTTTCCACTGCATGGTTTTGATGCGCCGCTTCGAGGAAGAGGTGCTCCGGATCGCCCAGGACCACCCCTATGTGGGCCGCCAGCACCTGCATATCGGCCACGAGGCCACCGGCGCCGGCGTGGTTTCGGCGCTCGAAGCCGGTGACCTGTTTCACACCAACCACCGCAATCACGGCTATCTCATCGCCCGGGGGGCCGATCCCGGCCGCGCCTTGGCCGAGATCATGGGCCGCAAGGACGGCCTCAACGGCGGCCTGGGCGGCCCCTGGCACCTGTGCGACCGGAGCGCCGGTTTCCAGTCCACCTCGGCCATGGTGGGCGGCAGTGTCGGCCTTGCGGTGGGCGCCGCGTTCGGCCTCAAGACCCAAGGGTCCAAGGCCATCTCGGTCACCCATTTCGGCGACGGCACCCTTGATGAAGGGATCTGTTACGAGGCCCTGAACCTCGCCTCCTTGCTGGCCCTGCCGGTGCTGTTCCTGTGCGAAAACAACGCCAAGGAAGGCCAGCGCCCGTCATCCATGCTGGCCGCCAAGGTGCTGCACGACGTGCCCGACGCCTTGCAAATCCGCTCCATGGTGGTCGACGGACGCGATGCCGACGCGGTGGCGGCGACGGCGGCCGAGGCGGTCGCCCATGTCCGCGGCGGGTCGGGCCCGGTATTCCTGCAAGCCGATCTGGAGCGCTGGCCCGGGTCCCATCAGACCACGCCTGAATTTCCCACCGGCGTCACCGACCTGAGCCTCGCCTGGGAGGAAGACCGCATCGAGGGGCCCCACGCCGAGTGGGTGCGCGATCACGACGGCTTGCGCGCCTATGCCAAGAAACTGCTGGCCGACGGCACCCTGAGCCAGGACCAGGTGTTGGAGATCGACCGCGGTGTCTTGGCCGGGATCAAGGAGGCCCGCGCCTTCGCCGAGGCGAGCCCCTATCCCGACCCGTCCCGGCTGCTCGACAACGTGTTTGCGTGAGGGAGGCTTCGATGACCAGGAAAACCTACGCCGAAGCCCTCATCGACGCGCTGGTGGAACGTGCCGGCGAGGATGAGAATTTCGCCATGATCGGCCGCGGCATACTCGGTCACGGCGCCCAGGCGCATTTCGCCGAACCGCTGATGGAGAAGTACGGCCACCGCGTCACCGACCCGCCGACCGCGGAAGGCGCCGTGGCCTCCTTGGGGATCGGCGCCGCCATGGCCGGCACGCCGATGTTCCTTCATTTCGGCACCGCCAGCTTCGCCATGGAAGCCTTCAACCAGATCATCCACGAGGCCGGGGTGGCGCATTCCATGTCCGGCGGCCAGATCAAGGTGCCCATCGTCTTCCACATGTTTCACGGGCTGCGCCGGGGCGGGTCGGGGCAGCATTCGCTCAGCCCCCAATCCATGTTCGCCAACAACCCGGGCCTGCACCTGATGATGCCGACCACCCCCGGGGACGTCAAAGGCATGTTGCGCGCGGCTCTCAAGAGCGACACGCCGACATTGTTCATCGACCACGCCGCCCTGCTCGGCACCGAGGGCGAGGTCCCCGACGGGCCTTATGAGATCCCCCTGGGCGAGGCCGCGATCCGCCGCGAGGGCAAGGACGTCACCATCGTCGCGACGTCGCGCGCGGTCCTCTGGGCCGAGGCGGCGGCCGATCGATTGGCGGGCGACGGCATCGATGCCGAGGTCGTCGACCCGCGTTCGGTGGTGCCTCTCGATACCGAGACCATTGTTGGGTCCATCAGGAAGACCGGACGCCTGGTATGCGTGGAAGAAGGCATCCAGATGTGTTCCATCGGCTCGGAGATCGCCGCTCTCGCCGCCGAGCAGGCATTTTCGTCCCTCAAGGCCCCGGTGGTGCGGGTCGCCCGGCCGCCGGCCCCGGTCCCCTTCTCGCCGCCGCTGGAAGAGGCGATGATGCCCGGGCCCGAACGCATCATCGCCGCCGTCAAGACCGTCATGGGCTAACGCCCAAGACTTACCACACAGGGACCCACCACACAGGCATAGGAAACGGAGACACCATCATGACCGATTCACTGACCGCCAAGGTCTGCACCCCCTGCCAGGGCGGGATTCCCCCGCTTTCGCCCACCGAAGCCGGGGTCTTTCACCAACAGACCCCCAAATGGGACCTGACCGACGATTCCACCTGGATCCGCCGCTCCTTCGGCTTCGACAATTTCGTCGGGGCGCTGGATTTCGTGAACAAGGTGGGCGCCCTGGCCGAAGAGCAGGGCCATCATCCCGATATCAAGCTCGGCTGGGGTTACGTGGACGTCTCGTTCCAGACCCATAAGATCAAGGGGCTGCACGAGAACGACTTCATCCTGGCCGCCAAGATCGACGCCATGGCCTGAGGCGGCGCCAGCCGACCGCCGCGGCCTGGCCGGCCTTTTCCAGGGCAAGGGCAGGGCCATAGAAATCGGCCCGGCCCCCGTTTCCAGGGCCGGGCCGGTCTCTTGATCCAAGGCTACGCGGTTACTTGCAATCGACGCTTTTCGACCGCTGGCCAGAGCCGGGGTAATTGAAGGTGCAGGTCATGCCGACCTTGATCTTCTTACGCTTGGCCTTCTTGCCGCCGATGGTGACCTTGGTGCGGCGGCCGGAGATGCTGGTCTTCACGGTCTTGCCGTTGGCCAGCTTCATCTGCAATTTACGTCCGCCACGGATGACCTTGGTGATGGTGCCGGTGTGCTTGACGTAGGTAATCTTGGCCTTGATCCTCTTGCCCTTGTAGACCATGGAATCGCGGGCGCGGTCGACGATCTCCTTGGGCGTTTTGTAGGCCTGGGCGACGATCCTCTGGATTTCGCCGCCGCTGACCAAGGCCACGTCCATTTGCGCCTTGCCCAACTTCTTGACCAGATCGGGGTCTTGGGTGGTGCGGGCAAAGGCGGCGCGCATGGCCTTGACGCGCGCTTTGGGCACGCCCGGACCCATCAGGTAGGGGCGGCCCATGACCTGGGGCGCGAAGACCAATTCGAAGACTTGCCGGTCTTCCTTGGAGGTCGCCAGCTCGGTGACCAGGGGCACGTCGCCGATTTCCGGCAATTTACGCAGCGAGAGCTGGATCAGGATGTTGACCTTCTTGTCCCGGAGCCACTGGCCCTTCTGGTTCTTGAACGAGGTCCAGGACCAGCCGCAGCGGCCGAACACCTCGCCGCGTTCCATGGCGAGGTTGATGCCGACGCCGGTATAGCCAGTGATGATCTTGAACTTGGTGCCGAGGATGGTGTTGAGCGCCGCGGGGAAGTTCTCGGTGTCGTTGGCCCCGGCGCCGCCGATGATCAGCTCTTTTTTCATGGCGTCCTGGATGGTCTTGATACCCGTGGTGTGCCAGGAGACGCAGATCGAGACCTCGTTATTGATGCTGCCGATGTAGTTGAATTTCAGGGGATCGTATTGCGGGCCCCGCTTGCCATAGAGCGGCAGGAACGGGATGGCGCGCTGCACCGCGCCCAGCACCGAGCCGTCCTGGGGGGCGACGTTGTAAATGTAATTGGCCGCCCGGATGCTGGCCGCGCCCTGCATGAATTGGGTGATGATGCGCGGGTTGCCGGGGAGGTACTTGCCGAGATAGGCCGCGACCATCCGCGCATAGGTGCCGTAGCCGCCACCGGAACTGGCGCCGACGATGAGTTTGACGCGCTTGCCCTTGTAAAAGTCGGCGATGGGATCGGCGGCGGCCGACCCGGCGATCAGGCAGACGGCCGCCGCCGCCGCTACCAGTGAAGTCTTGACCGTCATGGTATGGGTACCTCCCTCAAATTAGCGCCGCCCCTTGGTCCAATCGAAGGGGCCTCCGGCGGCATGGGTCGTTGCGCCAAAACTATCAGACCGCGCCCGCCCTTGTCCATGGCGCACCTGAAGGAGGGCATTCAGTTGCCGCGCCCAAGGCGCGCGGTCGGTTGTCGTGCCCAAGGCGCGCGGTTAATTATAGATGCCGCCCTTGCGCTGGTTCAGCTCGATCTCGAAGCCGTCGGCATCGACGATATTGGCGACCAGTTCATTGGTCCCGCCTTGCGGCGCGACCAGCTGGCGCGTGAAACGGACGCCTTCGGCTTCCAGGGTGGCGCAAAGCGCCGTGAGGTCGGCGACGGCGATGGAGAAGTGCCCGGCCCAGGGCTTGCCCTCGTCGCCGGTGCCGGCGATCAGCTCCAGCACCGGATGGGTGCCCTCGGCGCCGTATCCCACATAGGCGATCTCGCGCCCGTCCCCGCCCTGGCTGCGCCGGCGCACCACCTGCATGCCGAGAAGGCGGGTATAGAAATCGACCGCCCGTTCCATGTCGGCGACCGGCAGCATGGTGTGCCTGAAGCGGAATTTGACCGCGCCGTCGGCGTCTTTTTCGCTCATGAATTCCTCCCCTTGGTGTCTTGCGTTAAACCCATGCGAGCTTGCTCTCGCTCCATTCCCTGGTCCTGGCCCTGGTCCCGGGCCCGGCCGCGGCGGCCGATTCCAACCTGGTCTCGAACGCCTTGCGCCAGTTCTCAGAAAGCGCGTCCACCTTAAGGGCGCGCTCAAGCGCGCGGCGCCCGGCCCCCTTGTCGGCCCAGATCCCGGCGATCTCGGCGATGGTCAGGCCCGCGGGATCCCGCGCCTCGCATGTGATCTCGTCGCCCGCGCCGACGTCGCCCTCGTCGAGAACGCGGAAATAGAACCCCAGACGGCCGCTCTTGAAGAAACGCCTGGGCAGGTTCGGGTCGTCGAATTTCATGGCCAGCTTGTGGCACGGGGTCCTCGGCTCGGTCACCTGAAAGCGGGCGCTGCCGATGCAAAATTCGTCGCCGATGGAAACCTCATGGTCGGCCATGCCGGTGACCGTGAGGTTTTCGCCGAAGGCGCCACAAGAGAGAGGGCCGGCGCCGAGGTCTTTTTCCCAAAACGCGTAATGATCCCGGGAATAGACATAGACCGCCATGTCGGGCCCGCCGTGGGTCTGGGGATTGCCCTGGCGGTCGCCTGCCAGGTTGAGGCGGCCGACCCGGACCCTGCCGGCCACCGGGTGCTTGAAGATCGACGTGGGGTAGGTCCGCGTCCCATAGGTCACTTCCCGGGGCAGCCCGACATTGACCGAGACAAGCTCCATTGGATGATCCTCGCGTTGCCTGTGCGCCGTGGCGCGATGCCGCGCCCGAATGCCCTAAAGCGTCACTTCCCAATCCTCGGGGATGACGCCCGACTTCCGGCCTTCGTTGACATAATAGTTCCACATCTTGGCGATGTGGTGGTCGCGATCCATGAACTTCTGCACCCGCGCCAAATCTTCCGCCGTCAGCGGCTCCAGCTCCGAACTGAAAGACAAGGCCTCTTTCATGGCCTTCAAATTGTCCTGAAAATGGTTGGTATCCGCCAGAATGGCCGGTGCGCTTTCGGATGTGAGCACAAGCCCGTGGCCGCGCAGCAACAGCGCATCAGCATCACCCAGCGCGCGCGCCAGTGCCTCGCCGTCGGCCTTGGTTTTGATGTGGCCGACCTCGCGCATCACCGGCACGCCCGACGCCCACCTGACGGCATGGAAGTCCATGATTTTCACCTCGGCACCCTTGGCCAGGGTCACCGCGGTGGCGAGTTCCATATGATTATGGACGACGGCGCCGACATCCGCCCGCGCGCGGTAGATCTCGGTATGAATCACCAGTTCGCTGGGCGGTTTGTCGTCACCCTCGACCACATTGCCGTCGAAATCCACCAGTAAGATGCTGTCGGGCGTCACCTCGGCGCGGCTTTGTTCGCGGCTCTGGATGTAAAGTTGCTCCTTACCGGGCACACGCACCGAAACATGGCCGGAATAGTGCAGAATCCCGGCCATATTGAGCAACCGGGTACATGCCGCCACTTGGGCGCGCATCACCTGGCCCGAATTGGAAAGGTTCACTGCCGTGTCCATTTTACGCACCCTTTCTAAAACCAGGGGACGGGCGGCACCAGGCGCCGCCTCTCCCGCCTTCGCCATTTTTAAAACCTTCGCCCCCGGGCCACAAGGATTGCGTCGCGCGGCCTAGCCCCCGACTTCCCGGCGAGTCATGAAATAGGCAGAGGACAGGATCACCGCGGCGCCGATCCAAGTCCACATTCCGGTCGGCTCGGAGAAAAAGAGATAGGCGAAACCGGCGATGAGAGGCAAGCGGAGAAACCCGAGCGGGCTAATCAGGGTCGCCTCGGCGTGGCGCAAGGCGCGGATGATGAAATAGGGCGCGGCGCTGCCGAAAATTCCGATCAGAAGAATCCCGGGCAAATCGTCCCACCCCGGCGTGACCCATCCCAAAAGCGCCGGCGGCAAGGAAAAGGCCGCCAACATGGCCTGGTAGTAGAAGGTGGTGGTGGATGCCGCCTCGGTGCGGCCGAGAACGCGCGTGTAAATGCTGACGCAGGCATAGAGAAGGGCCGACCCCAGGACCGCCAGGATCGGCCAGCCGATGGGGATGGCACCCGGCCGGAGGACGATCAAGATTCCTGCGAATCCGCCCAATATGGCGATAATCCGCCGGCTGCCGGGCCGCTCCCCCAGCACCCAGACGGCCAGCACGGCGGACATCATGGGCTCGGTGAAATGGAGCGTCACCGCCTTGGCCAAAGGCATCACGGTGAGTGCGGCAAACCACAGCCACATGCCGACGAAGTTGACGATATTGCGTTGCAGATGAAGCCCGAAGCGGGCGGTTTTCAGGTTGCCGAACCCGCGCCAGGAAAAGAAGGCCAGGAAGGCCGAAAACCCTATGATACTGCGAAAAAAGAGGATTTCGATGGGGGGCATGCTGGTGCCGAGCATCCGCACCCCGATGGGAACCAGCGAATAGCACAGGAACGCCGCCAACGCCCATGACACCCCGATGGCCGCGTCCCGGGGGGTCATGGTTTGGGGTCCCGGGGCGGGTGGAGACAACATGGGCGCGAGTTTAGCCGCAAACGCGCGCCAGGGCCGAGAAAACCGGCCCGCCGGGCACATCTATCTTGCCCATCCGGCGGGGGGCGCTAAAATCCCTCGATGTGCGAACTTCTGGGCATGAGCGCCAATACGCCGACCGATATCCGGTTCAGCTTTTCAGGGCTCATTCAACGCGGCGGGCGAACCGGGCCGCACAGCGACGGCTGGGGCATCGCCTTCTACGAATCCCGCGGCTGCCGCACTTTTCACGATCCCACACCGGGCTACCGCTCGGAAGTCGCCAAACTGGTCGCCACCCATTCGCTGAAGAGCCGCACCGTCATCTGCCATATCCGCAAGGCCACCGGCACGTCCAAGGTTTGCCTGGAAAACACCCATCCCTTCACCCGCGAATTGTGGGGCCGTCGTTGGGCTTTCGCCCATAATGGCAGGCTCAAGGGGATCAAGCGGTGGCCGCTTGGGGCCTATCGTCCCATCGGCACCACCGACAGCGAATCCGCCTTTTGCTGGTTGCTGGGCCGCGTGCGCGAACGCTTCCCGACACCGCCCGAACGGGTGCAGGCGCTCTCCGCCTATCTGCGGCAGCTTTGCGCGGAAATCGCCACCACGGGAACCTTCAACATGATGCTTTCGGATTCCCGGCACCTGTTTTGCCATTGTTCGACGGACCTCACCCGGCTGACCCGCCGCGCCCCGTTCGGCAAAGCCAGGCTCATCGACACCGAATTGAGCGTGGATTTCGCCCAACAGACCACGCCCAGGGACATCGTGACCATCATCGCCACCCGGGCACTGACCCATGACGAGCCCTGGCAAGCCATGGGGCGGGGCAGTTTCACGGTCTTTCGAGCCGGCCGGCGCATGCGGGCATGAGCGCCCGCCGGTTCCCCAGGAGAAGCGGAAATGCTATCCTGGCGCCGAGTTAATGCGAGGGAGGGCCCCATGACCCGCGCCGAAGCCGCAGACACGTTCGAGACCACCTTCACCTATCTGGTGGACACCGGCGAGAAACCGGTGACCTACACCAATCTGCCGGAACAGGAAAAGGAAAACCCGGGCACCTACGAAACCCGCTCTCACACGGTGACCGATGCGCGGCCCATGGCCGATACCTTGGATCTCGACCGGGAAGGATTCGCCCTCGCCCCGCACGAGACCCGGGTCACCGATTTCTACGATGAAGACCAGCTGGAAAACATCTACAAGCCGGAGCTCGAGCGCCTGGTGATGGAGCAAACAGGGGCCAAGCGGGTGGTCGTCTTCGACCTGACCCTGCGCGCCCAGGATGAAGATATCCAAAAGGCGCGCGGCGTGCGCAGCCCGGTCAAGCGGGTGCACAACGATTACACCGAACGCTCCGCGCCCCGCCGGGTCCGCGACCTGATGCCCGCCGACGAGGCGGAAGACCTCTTGACCCGGCGCTTCGCCATCATCAATGTCTGGCGCCCCATGTTCGGGCCGCTGGAAAGCAAGCCGCTTGCCCTTTTGGATGCGCGGTCCATCGCGCCCGACGACCTGATCGCCACCGAACGCCGGTCCAAGGACCGGATCGGCGAAGTGCAGCACGTCACCTTCAACCCCGATCACCGCTGGTATTATTTCCCGCGCCAGCTTTTGAACGAGACGGTTCTGATCAAATGCTATGATTCGGAGCTCGATGGGCGCGCCCGGTTCGCCGCCCACACCGCCATCGACGACCCCAATACGCCAGCCAATGCGCGCCCCAGGGAAAGCATCGAAGCACGCACTTTCGTCTTCTTTTAAGTTCCCATATCCCGAAGGCCTCGGGTACCGGCCGCCCATGGTGCGGGGCCGATCCGGCGCGCCTCCGGCCCGCCATGG
>SMXQ01000058.1 GCA_004356985.1 Alphaproteobacteria bacterium
ATGGCCAGGTCCGGCATGCCGAAGGCCGCGCACACGATGGCCCCGAAGTGTTGGGCCGCCTCCTGGCCGGTCGCCGGCTCGATCCGCAGATCGGTTTCTATCTCACGCGGGGGGCCGGAGTCGCGGCGGAACTTCATCCATCCCTGCCGGCGCACCAGGCCCGATTCCGTGAGCGCCGCCGCCGCCTCCGGCGATAACTCGTCGTCGTAAACATGAAGGAAATAGCTGCCCAAGCCATGGCGCCGGTAGCCCAGGCGCCGGTAGGTTTGCACCACCTGGGTGATGGTCTCACCCGTCGCCGGGCCCGCGGTGCCGAGGCCAAGCGCCCGGTTGATCAGGATAGACGGACCGGCAGACGAAATGGCCACCGAAACGTCGCCCACGCGGATCAGCTTGAGGCCAAGCGCATCGCGCGCCGGCGCCGGGCAAAATTGGTGCAGGCTTTCCAAAGCGCTGCGCTCGATTTGTTCCGATCGTTTTTCGATTTCGTTCAGCATTCTCATTCCCCCGCGGGCGCCATGGAAGCGCACTTTGGTAAAATGGCGCGCCCAGCGCGACATGATATAGGCGGCGCGCGCCCTTGGGAACGCCGGCCCGCGCCGCCGCCGCCCGGGCCGACGCTGGCGCGCTGGGCAGCCACGGGGTAAAACCCCCCCATGAATGTTGCGCCCATCGTCCATCCCTCGGCCAATTTCGGCGCCCGGCCCGCCGGTGCCGAGATCGATATCCTGCTTCTTCACTACACCGGCATGGCATCGGCACAGGACGCGCTGGCCCGGCTTTGCGACCCGGCCGCCGGGGTCAGCGCCCATTACCTGGTGGACGAGGCCGGCCGGGTGTTTTCCCTGGTCAGTGAGGCGGCGCGCGCCTGGCACGCCGGGGCGGCCGCCTGGGCCGGGGAAAGCGACATCAATTCACGGGCCATCGGCATCGAACTGGCCAACCCCGGCCACGACCTGGGGTACCGCGATTTCCCCGCCGCCCAGATCGCGTCGCTGATCGCCTTGGCCCAGGGCATCATCGCCCGCCACCCCATCGCCGCGGCGCGGGTGCTCGGCCATTCCGACGTCGCGCCCGAGCGCAAGCTCGACCCCGGCGAACGCTTTCCCTGGGACCGATTGGCCGCGGCGGGCATCGGCCTGTGCCCGCCGCCCGATCTCAGCCCCCAAGACCCGGCGCCGGCGCTGGCGGCGTTCGTCCTTGATCTCGCGCGGTTCGGATACACCACGGGCGAGGGCGCCGAACCGGCCCCGACCTTTGGGCCGGTCGCCGCCTTCCGCCGCCATTTCCGGCCCGATCACCTGGAAGGTCCTCTCGACGGCATCGATGGGGCGCGGCTCGGCTGGCTACTCGGCGCCCGCGATGGTGGTTGACCTCGGCCCGGTTCCACCCCACATTCCGGGCGTGCCAGATGGCCGGATGGCCGCTCCCCGGATCGCGCAAGCCCCGGGGGGAGGAAAGTCCGGGCTCCACGGAAACACGGTGCCGGGTAACGCCCGGCGGGGGCGACCCTAGGGAAAGTGCCACAGAAAGCAAACCGCCCGGCCCCGTCTTTGGGCAGGCCGGGTAAGGGTGAAAGGGTGCGGTAAGAGCGCACCGCGCCGCCGGTAACGGCGGTGGCAGGGCAAACCCCACCGGGAGCAAGATCAAATAGGGACCCATGCCGAAAGGCGGGCGGGTTTCCGCGCCGGGTCCGGGTAGGTCGCGCGAGGCGCCCGGTGACGGGCGTCCCAGATGAATGGCCATCGACCGAAGGCTTCGGCCTTGGGAAACAGAACCCGGCTTACAGGCCATCTGGCACGCTACTTGAAAATCATCGCCGGGCATGGCCGCGCCTTTATTCGCGGGTTTATTCGAACCCCTGGCCGGGCCAGGCAACCCGCGCATGGGCCGGGCCATCCGCATTTCCCTGAAAAGAACACCAATCGAACAAACTCCCGCCCCAATTCGCGACCAAATTCGCCCGCCGGGAAAGGCCACCGTCATCCCATGATTCACCCGGCGGCCACCGGAATCGTCGCCGGCGTTAACTCCTTGTTAACCAAGTAAATCCTATGAATATCCATTGACGCCCATAATATCCCATGATATCCCAGATGATCCCAAATATGGGCGGGGCGGTACGGCGCCGTACGGGGATGGCGAACCGATCGGCAACGGTCGGTTCGTGAAGATGGGAGACGAGTATTTCATAGGGGCCGTGGATGGCATTATTCCTATCCACTTTCATCAACAAGGTCGATCGCAAGGGCAGGGTTTCCCTGCCGGCGACTTTTCGCGCCGCCGTCCAGGGCCAGTCCTTCAAGGGCATCGTCGCCTTCCGTTCCTACCGCGAGGCCACCATCGAGGCCTGCGCCATGGATCGCATGGAGCGGCTGTCCGACAGCGTCGATGCCTTGGACCAGTTTTCCGACGAGCAGGATGAACTCGCCTCGACCATTTTCGCCGACGCCCATCAGCTGCCCATCGACGGCGATGGCCGCATCATCCTGCCGGCGATCCTGGCTACCCATGCCGGCATCACCACCGCCGCCGCCTTCATCGGCCGAGGCGCCACCTTCCAGATCTGGAGCCCCGAGGCCTTCGAGCGCCACCAGGCGGAAGCCCGCGCCCGGGCGGGGCGGCGCAACGCCACCCTGCGCCTGGCGCCCCGAGACGGCGACAAGTGAGCCCCGCCCATGACCGCTGGCGCCCCCAACCGTTCCCCGTCCCACCCCGGCCCTTCCCACGCCGGCCCGGGCGCCGGCCATCTGCCGGTCATGGTGGAGCAAGCGCTGGCCGATCTGGCGCCGGCCGACGGCGAGGTCTTCGTCGACGGCACCTTCGGCGGCGGCGGTTTCTCCCGCGCCATCCTGGAAGCCGCCGATTGCACCGTCTGGTCCATCGACCGGGACACCGAAGCGGTCGACCGCGGCGCCCGCCTGGCGACGGAATTCGGCGGCCGCCTGACCGTTCTCGAGGGACGCTTCGGCGACATGGCGGACCTGCTCCGGGGCCAAGGGATCAGCGCCGTGGACGGTATCGTGCTCGATCTCGGCGTGTCTTCGTTCCAGTTGGACGATCCTAAGCGCGGCTTTTCCTTCCAGGCCGACGGGCCGCTGGACATGCGCATGGGCAGCGACGGCCCCAGCGCCGCCGACGCCGTCAATTCCCTGCCCGAGAGGGAACTTGCCCGCATCATCTATGAATTCGGCGAGGAACGCCTGTCCCGGTCGATCGCCCGGGCCATCGTCTCCGCCCGCGCCGAGGACGCCATCGAGACCACCGCGGCGCTGGCCGAAATCGTGCGCCGCGCCGTGGCCCGGCGGACCGGCCAGCGCGCCAAGGGCCGGGGCCGGGCACGGCTCGATCCGGCGACCCGGACCTTCCAAGCGCTCCGCATTTACGTCAACGATGAACTCGGCGAGCTGGCGCGCGGGCTTTGCGCCGCCGAAGCCCTGCTCAAGCCCGGCGGGCGGCTCGTCGTCATTGCATTCCATTCCCTTGAGGACCGCAGCGTTAAGTCGTTTTTCTCTGCCCGCTGCGGTTCCAGGGCGCGGCCCTCGCGCCATCAGCCGTCCCTTCCCTCCCGGGGGACCGCGCGAGAGGCCGCGCCCACCTTCCATCTTCTTCACCGCGGGATGGTCAGGCCATCGGCAGCCGAGGTCACCCGCAATCCGCGGGCGCGCTCGGCCCGGATGCGCGCCGCCATACGCACCGACTCACCGCTGGAGCCCGTCGCATGAGGGGGCGGGTGACGCTCTTTTGGATCCTTCTCGCCGCCGTGGTCGGCTTCGGACTTTTTCAAGTTAAATACAAGGTGCAGAATCTCGAGGACGACCTGAGAAGGCTGAACGCGGCAATCACCGCGGAGCAGGAACAACTCCACGTGCTCAGCGCCGAATGGGCCTATCTCAACCATCCCGCCCGGCTCCAGGAATTGAGCGCGCGGTACCTTCCCTTGCGCCCGCCCACCGTCGATCAGATCGGCACCCTTGACGGCCTTCCCCACCGGACCCAAGCGGCGACCGGCGGCGCAGGCGGCGATGTTGTCGGCCGATGACGCCCAAGCCCATCGCCACCGCGCATCTCGACGGCACCGCGAAGCTGTCCCTGGAAGTCGGACGCAACCGCCTTCTCTTGGGCGGCGCCCTTTTCGCCGTCGCCTTCGCCGCCATCGCCTTCAGGCTGGCCGATGTCTCGGTGATCAAGACGGCGGGCGAGCCCGGCGTTGCCGCCGCCGCGCCCGCCCGGGCGTTTACCGCCGGGCGGGCGGATATTGTCGACCGCAACGGCGTGATCTTGGCGACCTCGCTCAACACCGCGTCGCTCTACGCCAATCCGCGCCACGTGCTCGACGCCCGCGAGGCCGCACGCAAGCTGTCCCGGGTGCTGCCCGAACTGCGCGCCGCGGTATTGCTCTCCAAGCTCACCTCGGGACGCTCGTTCGTTTGGATCAAGCGCCACCTCACCCCGCGCCAGCATAATTCCGTCCTTCGCCAAGGCATCCCCGGACTCTATTTTCAGCGTGAAGAGAGGCGAATCTATCCCCAGGGGCGGCTCTTTTCCCACCTTTTGGGATTCGCCGGCACCGACGGTATCGGCCTCGCCGGGGTGGAAAAGAAATTCAACGATTCGCTTCGCGCCGGGGCCAAACCCCTGGTGCTGTCGGTCGATACCCGCATCCAGCACATCCTCGCCCAGGAACTCGCCGCCGCGGTTGGCGAATTCCGCGCCGCCGGTGGCACCGGCCTGGTGATGGACACCGACACCGGCGAAATCATCGCCATGGCGTCGCTGCCCGATTTCGACCCCAACGTTCCCCACCGCTCGCCGGCCAAGGCTCTGTTCAATCGCGCCACCCTCGGCGTCTACGAGATGGGGTCCACCTTCAAGATTTTCACCTTTGCCATGGCGCTGGATTCCGGGGCCGTGCGTATGTCCGGAGGCTTCGACGCATCGAAGCCGATCCGCGTCGCCCGCTTTCGCATCACCGATTACCACGGCAAGAACCGGTGGCTGAGCGTACCTGAAATCTTCATGTATTCGTCGAATATCGGCGCCGCCAAGATGTCCCTGGCGTTGGGCACAAGGGGCCAACGCGATTATCTCGGGCGCCTCGGCCTGCTCACGCCGGCCAGCGTGGAGGTGCCCGAGGTGGGCGCCCCGCTGTTGCCCTCGCCGTGGCGCGAGATCAACACCATGACCATCGGCTACGGCCACGGCATCGCCGTGAGCCCGGTGCAGCTCATCGAAGCCGTGGCGACGGTCGTCAATGGCGGCATCCGCTATCGGGCGACGGTCCTGAAACCGCTCGGCGACCAACCGGCCAAGGGCCGCCGCGTGCTCAAGAGGCGGACCTCGCGCGAGATCCGAAAGCTGCTGCGCCTGGTGGTGACCGGCGGAACCGGCCGCCAGGCCCACGCGCCGGGCTACCTGGTCGGCGGCAAGACCGGGACCGCCGATAAATCCGGCGCCCGGGGGTACCGCAACAAGGCGCTGTTGTCGTCGTTCGTCGGCGTCTTTCCCATCACCGCGCCGCGCTACGTGGTTCTGGTGATGATCGACGAACCGCGGGGCAACAAGCGGACTTTTGGGTACGCCACGGGCGGTTGGGTCGCCGCCCCGGCGGTGAGCCGCTTCATCACCCGGGCCGGGCTGTTGCTGGGGGTCGCACCGGTCGATGAGGAATCCGCCCAAGTCCGCCGCGCCCTTCGGATTCGCATTCCCACGGCCGCCCGCGGGCGGCGGGGGCAGAACATTGCGTCTTTTTGACCTGATCGGCGGCGAGGACATGGCATTGGCAGCGAACAAGGCACTGAGAAACGTCGAGGTCACGGGCCTCAGTTCCGATTCCCGCGCCGTCCAACCGGGCAACCTGTTCGCCGCCCTGCCGGGAACCCGGCACGACGGCCGCGCCTTCATGGGCCATGCCCTGGAACGCGGCGCCGGGGCCATCCTGGCCCTGCCGGGAACCGCCCTGCCGCCGCAATATGCCGACATTCCCGTGGTCCTGGACAACCAACCCGCGCGGCGCTTCTCGCTCATGGCGGCGCGCTTCTACAAGACCCAGCCCGAGGTGGTCGCCGCCGTGACCGGCACCAACGGCAAGACCTCGGTGGCGTGCTTCCTGCGCCAGATTTGGGCCCATGGCGGCTTAGCCGCGGCCAGCCTCGGCACCCTCGGCCTTTGCGCCCCGGGGATCGACGAGCCCGGCGCCCTCACCACGCCGGACCCGGTCATGCTTCACCAGACCCTGTCCCGCCTCGCCGAAAGCGGCATCAGCCATCTGGTGGTCGAGGCGTCGTCCCACGGCATCGAGCAATTCAGGCTCGACGGGGTGCGGCTCGACGCCGCGGCGTTCACCAATCTGAGCCGCGATCACCTCGACTATCACGGCACCGAGGAAGCCTATTTCGCCGCCAAGGCGCAGCTCTTTTCCCGGGTTCTCCCGACCGGCGCCATGGCGGTGCTCAATGCCGACGCGCCGGAATTCGCGGCCCTTGAGGAGATCGCCCGGAGCCGCGGCCAGCGGATCATTTCCTACGGGGTCGACGGCCGAGACGTCCGCATCGCGCGGGGCCGCCCCCATGGCTTCGGCCAGATGGCCAGCTTCGAGATCGCCGGCCGGCTCCACGACGTCCATCTGCCCCTGGTGGGCGCCTTCCAGATCGCCAATGTCGCCTGCGCGCTGGGCCTCTTCATCGCCGCCGGCGGCGAGGCCGGCGCCGCGCTGGAGGCGCTCCAAGGCCTCGAGGGCGCCCCTGGACGGATGGAGTACATAGGCGCCCGGGCCAACGGCGCCGCGGTGTTCGTGGACTACGCCCACACCCCCGACGCCTTGGCCCATGCGCTGGCAGCACTTCGGCCCCATACCAAATCCGCACTCGCCGTGGTGTTTGGCTGCGGCGGCGACCGCGACAAGGGCAAGCGCCCGGCCATGGGCCGCATCGCCGCCGAGGCCGCCGACCGGGTGATCGTGACCGACGACAATCCGAGAACCGAGGACGCCGCCGCCATTCGCAGGGAAATCCTCGCCGGCATGCGCGCGTCCGCCGCCGTCACCGAGATCGCCGCGCGGGGCACCGCCATCGCCACCGCCATCGCCGGCTTGGAGCCGGGCGACGTTCTCGTCATCGCCGGCAAGGGCCACGAACGGGGTCAGATCGTCGGCGATGACGTGCTGCCCTTCGACGACCGCGAAGAGGCCGCCCGGGCGCTTGGCGCCATGGGGGAAGCGACATGAACGGGGCGCCCCAGGGCAGCGCGCCGCTGTGGAACGCGGCCGAGGTCGACGCCGCGACCGGCGGCCATTCGACGGCGCCCTGGCAGGCCAGCGGCGTTTCCATCGACACCCGAACCATTGTTCCCGGAGACCTGTTCATCGCCATCCGCGGCGAACGCCACGATGCCCATAATTTCCTCGATGACGCCTTTGCCGCCGGGGCCGCGGCGGCCATGGTCAGCCGCATTCCCCAGGACCACGGCGGCGGCCATCCCCTGTTGATCGTCGATGACACCACCGTCGGCTTGAGGAAACTGGCCCGGGCCGCGCGCCAGCGGACCGCGGCCAGGATCATCGCCATCACCGGCAGCGTCGGCAAGACCAGCACCAAGGAGGCCCTGGCCGCGGCCCTGGCGCCGCTTGGCGCGGTCAGCGCCTCCCTGGGCAACCTCAACAATCAATGGGGGGTGCCGCTTTCGGTCGCCCGCATGCCCGCCGACGCCAAATATGGCGTGTTCGAGGTGGCCATGAACCATGCCGGCGAGATCACCCCGCTGACCCGCCTGGTGCGGCCCGACATCGCCATCGTCACCACCGTGGACGCGGTCCATCTCGAGTTCTTCGAATCCGTGGAGGAGATCGCCCTGGCCAAGGCCGAGATCTTCGACGGTCTCGACCCCACGGGCATCGCCATCATCAACACCGACAATCCGTATTACCCGCTGTTGTGCGACGAGGCCCGGGCCAGGGGCATCGCCAATATCCTGAGTTTCGGAGAGAGCGAGCGGGCGGACGTCCGGCTCACCGGGTTTCACGCCAACGACTCCTCGCAGATAAAATGCACCGTCATGGGCCAGGAAATGAACTTCACCCTGGCCCTGCCGGGCCGCCATTCGGCCCAGAACGCCATGGCCGTGCTGGCCGCGGTTCGCGCCTTGGGCGGCGACCTGGCATTGGCGGCGGCGGCACTGGGCGACATGGCGACGCCGGTGGGCCGGGGCCGCAGGGCCATGGTCCAGATCGCCGGCGGCGGTACCGCCACCATGATCGACGATACCTACAACGCCTCTCCGGCGTCCATGCGGGCGGCCTTTCACATGCTCAAGGAAACCGAACCGGGGGGCGGCGGGCGCCGCATCGCCGTGCTCGGGGACATGGAGGAATTGGGCTCGGGTTCCGCCCGCGCCCATGAGGCATTGGCCCAGGACCTGCTTGCCGCCGAGGTCGACCTGGTGCTCACCACCGGCGCCAACATGATGCATCTGGACGACATGCTGCCGCGCCAAATTCGGGGCGGCCATGCGACCCGCGCCGAAGACCTGGTTGAGTTGCTGGAAGGCGTGCTGCGCCCGGGCGACGTGGTGCTGGTCAAGGCATCCCGCTCTCAGGACCTGGGTCGGGTGGTGGACGCGATCTGTGCCGCCCCGGACGGCGCGAAGACCATGGCAAACGGGGGCTGAGGACGACGCACCATGCTTTACAACCTGCTTCCTCCCCTGGCCGGCGATATCGGATTCCTCAACCTGTTCCGGTACCTCACCTTCCGCACCGGCGGCGCCGTCATGACCGCCCTGATCGTCTGTTTCGTGGTCGGCGGTCCGGTGATCCGCTGGCTCAAGGCACGCCAACGGGAAGGCCAGCCGATCCGCGAGGACGGCCCCCAGGGGCACCTCCTCACCAAGAAAGGCACGCCGACCATGGGCGGGTTCATCATCCTGCTGGGCGTTTCGGTGGCCACCTTGTTATGGGCCGACCTCTCCAATGCTTACGTCTGGGCGGTCCTGGCCGTGACCATGGGGTTCGGCGCCATCGGATTCGCCGACGACTACCTGAAGCTCACCCGCATGAGCCACCGGGGCCTGCCCGGCAGGCTCCGCATCGGCCTGGAGATCCTGGTGGCTTTGGTGGCCTCGCTGTGGATCATGGAAATCACCCGCGATCCCCTTTCCACCTCCCTGGCGCTGCCGTTCTTCAAACACACCCTGATCAACCTGGGCTGGTTCTTTCCGGTGTTCGCCGTCCTGGTCATGGTGGGCGCGTCCAACGCGGTCAACCTGACCGACGGACTCGATGGCCTGGCCATCGTGCCGGTGATGATCGCGGCGGCCTGTTTCGCGCTCATCGCCTATCTGGTCGGCAATGTGGTGTTCGCCAATTACCTGCAGATCCACTTCGTCCCCGGCACCGGGGAACTGGCGGTCTTCTGCGGCGCCCTGGTGGGCGCGTCCCTCGGTTTCCTGTGGTTCAACGCCCCGCCGGCGATGATCTTCATGGGCGATACCGGATCGCTTTCCATGGGCGGGGCGCTGGGCACCATCGCCGTCATCACCAAGCACGAACTGGTTTTGGTCATCATCGGCGGTCTTTTCGTTTTGGAAACCGTCTCGGTGATCGTCCAGGTGATCTCCTTCAAATTGACCGGGCGCCGGGTGTTCCGCATGGCCCCCCTGCATCATCATTTCGAGCAGAAGGGCTGGGCCGAGGCGACCATCGTCATCCGATTCTGGATCATCGCCATCGTGCTGGCGATCATCGGCCTTTCGACCCTGAAGCTGAGGTGAGGTGAGACGCGGATGATCCATCTTCCCGGCATAACAGGTGCGACCTACGCGGTGATGGGGCTCGGCGGATCGGGCCTCGCCGCGGCGGAGGCGCTGGCCGCCTCCGGTGCCGAGGTGCGGGCCTGGGACGATGACCCGGGCCGGCGGCGGGATGCCGAGAGCAGGGGAATCACCCTCCATGACCTCGCCGGCAGCGGATTGAACGGGGCGCAAGCCCTGGTTCTCTCTCCCGGCATTCCCCATACTTTCCCGGCGCCCCATCCCATCGCCGCCCGTGCCCGGGACGCAGGCATTCCCATCATCTGCGATATCGAGCTCCTGACCCGGGCCCAAAGCGAAGCCCGATTCGTCGGCGTCACCGGCACCAATGGGAAATCCACGGTGACCGCGCTGATCGGCCACATTTTCCAGACCGCCGGCCGGGTCGCGGCGATCGGCGGCAACCTTGGGCCCGCCGCCCTGGCGTTGGCCGAACTGGACGCCGAGGGCACCTATGTGTTGGAGCTTTCGAGCTACCAGATCGAGCGCCTCGAGACCGTGGCCTTCGACGTCGCCGTTTTGATCAACATCAGCCCGGACCATCTCGACCGTCACGGCGGCATGGAAGGCTACGTGGCGGCCAAGGAGGGTTTGTTCGACCTGGCCCGCACCGGCGCCATCGCCGTGATCGGCGCCGACGACGCCCATTGCCACGCCATCGAGGGCCGGCTTCACGACCGGGGCGACCTCGCGGTGCTTCCCATTTCGGGCGCCACCCCCGTCCCCGGCGGCGTCTGGGTCGAGGGCGGCCACGTGATCGACGGCCGGGGCGAGACGGCGCGCCTCATCGCCGACCTGTCCGGGGCAAAGGCGCTGCCGGGCCGCCACAACGCCCAGAACGCCGCCGCGGCCACCGCGGTGGCGCTGTCCGCCGGCATCCGCGGCGGCGATATCGCCGAGGGCCTCGCCACCTATTGCGGCCTTCCCCACCGCCAGGAGCTCATCCGGCGGTGCGGCGCCGTCACCTACGTCAACGATTCCAAGGCCACCAACCCCGACGCGGCGCTCAGCGCCATCGCCTGCTACAAGAACGTCTTCTGGATCGCCGGCGGACGCGCCAAGGAAGACGGTGTTCGGGAACTGGCCCGGGCGCGGGGCAACGAATTGCGCATGGTCCGCCACGCTTTCCTGATCGGCGAAGCCGCCGAGGACATCGCCAAGGTGCTTGACGGCGCCGTTCCCCATACCCGGGTGGACAACCTGGACGCCGCCGTCGCCGCCGCCCACCACGCCGCCCAGGCGGACGCCAACGGCAATGGCGGGACCGTGGTGTTGCTCTCGCCGGCCTGCGCGTCGTTCGACCAATTCACCGATTTCGAGGATCGCGGCAGGGCCTTCCGCCGCGCCGTCGCCGCCCTGGAGGAGCCGCGATGATGATCGGCTTCGCGCGGACCGACACCTCGATCATGGCCGGGTGGTGGTGGAGCGTAGACCGCTGGACGCTGGCCGCCATCGCCGCGCTGATGGGATTCGGCGCGCTCCTGACCCTGGCCGCATCGCCCGCGGTGGCCGAGCGCATCGGCTTCGATTCGTTCTATTTCGTCAAGCGCCAGATGATCTATCTGGTGCCCGCGGTCGGCGTCATCCTCGCCTGCTCCTTGATGGCGCCCAAGGGGGTCCGGCGGATCGGCGTGGCGCTGTTCCTGGCCAGCCTGATCCTGTTGATCCTGGCCCTCGCCATAGGGCCCGAAATCAAGGGCGCGCGCCGCTGGATCACCGCCGGCGGATTCTCGTTGCAGCCCTCGGAACTGATGAAGCCAGCCTTTGCCGTGGTGGTCGCCTGGATGATGAGCGCCGCCAAGGCCCAGGAAAACTTCCCCGGCCTGATCATCGCCTTCGTTCTTTACGGGGCCATCACCCTTCTCCTCGTGCTGCAACCCGACATGGGCATGGCGGCGCTGATATCGGCGATGTTTTTCGCCCAGTTCTTCGTCGCCGGCATGCCGCTCTACTGGATCGGCCTGACCGCCGGCCTGGCCGCCGGGGGGGCGGTCCTGGCCTATGCCACCGTGCCCCATGTCACCCTTCGGGTGGACCGCTTCCTGGACCCCGCCTTGGGCGACAACTATCAGGTGGCGACCGGGCTGGAAGCTTTCATGAACGGCGGCCTGCTGGGGCGCGGCCCCGGCGAAGGCACCATCAAGGAAGTCCTGCCCGACGCCCATTCCGATTTCATCTTCGCCGTCGCCGGCGAAGAACTGGGTCTCCTGGCCTGTTTGCTGATCGTCGTTCTGTTCGCCTTCGTGGTGGTGCGCGGCATCTCCCGCTCCCTGGAAAGCCAAAATCTGTTCGTGCTTCTGGCGGTGACCGGCCTGATCACCCAGTTCGGCCTGCAGGCCCTCATCCACATGGCTTCCACCCTCAACCTCATGCCCACCAAGGGCATGACCCTGCCCTTCATTTCCTATGGCGGTTCGTCGTTGATCGGCATCGCCATCACCATGGGCATGGTTCTGGCGCTGACCCGGAAACGGGTCGGCCTGGCGGGGACATGACCATGGTCGAGGCCAAGGTGACCAAGATCAACCCCATCGTCCTGGTGGCCGGCGGAACCGGCGGCCATGTGTTCGCGGCCGAAGCCCTGGCCGGCGCGCTGCGCGCCAAGGGCCATACCCTGGCCCTGCTCACCGACGCCCGGGGCACCGCCTGGACGGGCGCGTTGGGGGATGTCACCACCCATGCCATCCGCGCCGGGCGGGTCACCGGCGTGGCCCTGGGCCGCCGCTTGAAGGGGGTGATCGACCTGGCCCTGGGCGGCCTGCAATCGCGCCTGCTGCTGCGCCGGCTGGCGCCTTCGGTGGTGATCGGTTTCGGCGGCTACACCACGGTGCCGGCGATCCTGGCGGCGGCGAGCCTGGGGCTGCCGACCATCATCCACGAACAAAACGCGCTGCTGGGCCGCGCCAACCGGTTGCTGGCACCCCGGGCCTCGGCCATCGCCACGTCGTTTGCCGATGTCCAGCGGCTCCGCGCCGACGACCGTCGCAAGGTGGTTTGCACCGGCAATCCGGTGCGCGCCGCGTTCCAGGAATTGCGCGACCGGCCTTACCACGAGCCCCGCCGCGGCGGTGAAGTTCACCTTCTGGTGACCGGCGGCAGCCAAGGGGCGCGAATATTTTCAAAGGTCGTTCCCGACGCCCTGGCGCGCCTTGCCGACGATACGCGCCAACGCATCCGCCTGGCCCAGCAATGTCGGCCGGAAGACCTCGACGAGGTCCGCGCCACGTACCGCCACATGGGCCTCGAGGTCGAGCTGGCGCCCTTCTTCGACGATCTGGCCCGGCGCCTGGAGCAGGCCCATCTGGTGGTCTGCCGCGCCGGCGCCTCCACGGTGGCCGAGCTGACCACCGCCGGACGGCCGGCGATCCTGGTGCCCTACGCCCATGCCGCCGACGATCACCAGACCACCAACGCCCAGGCCATGGCCGATGGCGGCGGCGCCCAACTGATCGCCGAGGCCGACTTCACGCCCGTGGTCCTGGCGGCGCGGCTCAAGCTGATGCTGGATCAACCCGGGACCCTCGGCGCCATGGCCGCCGCCGCCCACCAGGGGGGACACGGTGATGCGGCGGACAGCCTGGCCCGGCTCGCGTTCCGCCTGATCGCCGCCAACGAGCTCGGCGGCGACGGCAGGGAGGCCGCATGAAGGCCCTCCCGTTGAACATCGGCACCATCCATTTCGTCGCCATCGGCGGCATCGGCATGAGCGGCATCGCCGAAATCCTGCACAACCTGGGCTACCAGGTGCA
>SMXQ01000059.1 GCA_004356985.1 Alphaproteobacteria bacterium
CCTGGGCGAGGTCGGCGCCAATGTCGTCATCGCCGACATCACCGACAACGAAGGCGGCCAGCTTCGCGGCGCCATCGAAGATGCCGGCGGCAACGCCATTTACGTGTCCACCGACGTTTCCCACATGGCCGCCTGCACGGCGCTCGCGGAAAAAACCCTTGAAACCTTCGGCGCCATCGACGGCCTGATCAACAACGCCGCGCTCTACTCGGCGATCCCCAAGCGCGACGATTGGACCACCATCCCGGAAGACGAATGGGACCGGCTGATGGCGGTCAATCTCAAGGGCCTGTTTAACTGCTGCAAGGCCGCCACCCCGGCCATGAAGAAGCAGGGTTCCGGCAAGATCATCAACATATCGTCGTCGACCTGGCTGACCGGCACCACCGGGCGGCTGCACTACACCACCTCCAAGGCCGGCGTAATAGGCTTCACCCGGTCGCTCAGCCACGACCTCGGCAAGCACGGCATCTGCGTCAACGCCGTCTGCCCGGGCCTGACCAAGAGCGAGACCATCGCCGCCGTCATGCCCGAGGCGCATTGGCGACGGCGCGAGGCGAAGATGGCGGAAAGCGCGGCCATTCCCCGCCTGCAGCAGCCCGAGGACCTGGTGGGCACGATCCTGTTCCTGCTCTCGGCGGCGAGCGATTTCGTGACCGGCCAGACCATCGCCTGCGAGGGCGGCTCCAACCACCTCTAGTACGCTGGTTCTAGTCCGCTGTTTCGGCCCCCGGCCGAAGGCTTCGATTGGGCCGGCGGGCGCACCAGGTCACACCCGCCCCGCGGTGCCGGCGACGCGTTCCAGCAGGTCGATCAGCAGGACCTTTTCGCGGGCGCTCAGCCGGGCGGCGATGTGCCGTTCATGGGCGCGCACCTGGGGGGTGACGCGGTCTAGAAGCGCGGCCCCCGAACTGGTCAGCGCCAAGGCATAGGACCGCCGGTCGCTCTCCGACGTGACACGCGCGACCAGGCCCTGGGACTCCAGCCTGTCGATCACCGCGACCATGGTCGAACGCTCGATCCCCAGCGCCTTGGCGAGCGCGGACTGGGTCAGGCCCCGGTTCTCCTTGATCAGCACCAAGACGCCGAATTGGCCCGGGGAGACCCCCAGTTTTCCCACGGACCCGAGGAAATGGCTGAAAACCGCGGCCTGGGCGCGGCGCAGGCCATACCCCACCAGTTCGGTCAATACGCCATGATCGATTTGTTTTGGCGGCGCCCTGCGCCGAGCTTTCTCAGCCATTATAATTTTCCTCGCCAAGCTTTGGCGTCCATGGTTTTGCCGCCACGCCACGGCCGATCGATCGGCCCGCCCGGCCGGCCGTTTCCCCAATCACCGGCAACTGTTCGCCAGGCGAACTAATTGTGGGAAGTGAACGGGGCCAAGTCAACGCCGCCATGGCGGCCGGCTTCCGTTGTCCCGCCGAATTGGATATGGTCGCGGTGGACCGAACCACCGGCAAAACAGACCCACCGGGAGCGCGCCGCTCATGGCCAAAGCCACTTCGAAAACCGCCATCGCCACGCCGCCGGTGAAAATCTGGACCGAGCGCAAGGCCAGGCTCCTGCGCCTGCGCCTCGACCGCCCCAAGGCCAACCTGGTGGACATGGCGACCGCCCAGGCGATCCAGGACGCGCTGGGCGCGCATTTGGGCGATCCCGGCCTGCTGGCGGTATTGATCGACCACGCCGGGCCGCATTTTTCCTACGGCGCCTCGATCCCCGAACACCTGCCCGAGCGCTGCGCGGCCATGCTCGAGGGCATGCACCGCATGATCCTCGCCATGGTCGAGTTTCCCCTGCCGATCCTGGTGGCGGTCCGGGGCTTGTGCCTGGGCGGCGGCCTGGAACTGGCATCGGCCGGCCACCTTATATTCGCGGCGCCCGATGCCGAGCTCGGCCAGCCGGAAATCAAGCTCGCCGTCTTCGCGCCGGCCGCAAGCTGCCTGCTGCCCGAACGGATCGGCCAGGCCCGGGCCGACGATCTTCTGCTCAGCGGGCGCACGGTGAGCGGCACCGAAGCCCAGGCCCTGGGCCTGGTGACCGCCACCGCCGACGACCCGGAAGCCGCGGCGCTGGCCTATTTCGACCAAAACCTTGCGGGCCTGAGCGCGCCGGCGCTGCGATGTGCCGTCCAGGCCGCGCGCCTGGGCTATTGCCAACGAGTCCGCGAAAAGCTCGCCCGCGTGGAAAAGCTTTACCTCGATGACCTGATGGCCAAGCACGACCCGGTGGAAGGCCTCACCGCCTTCATGGAAAAACGCCCGCCCGTCTGGAAGCACCGGTAGTTGGCCGATCAACGGGCACTCATTGTGGCCCTCATGCCTCGACGAGCTCGGCATGAGGGCCTCACTTCGGCGCCTTGGTGAAAATGCAAGCCTCACCCCGAGCCTGTCGACAAGCCTCACCCTGAGCCTGTCGAAGGGCGAGGCGGCCAAATGGGAAACGGCGCCGGGAGCTCGGCGCCGCCTCGTCTACGGGGTTGATCCCGCCCCTAGTGGAACTTCACGTATTCGAAGTCGAGGGGCTGGCGGTTGATGCCGCGCGCCGGCGGGGCAATGTAATTGGCGAACTTGCCGGGCTCGGTCACCGCGTGCATGAGGGATTCGACGAACGCCCGGTCTTCCGGGGTCGGCAGCCAGCCGCCTTGCGACTGGTCCCATTCGGCCTCGGTGATGATCTTGCCGTCGGGGCTCGCCTTGACCTTGGCGAAGGGGCCGATGTTGCGGTGGAAGGCCCGGTTAGGCAGCACCAGTTCGAAACCGATGCCGTGTTGGGCGATCATCTTGTTCCAGTTGTCCACGCCGCGCTGGCTGTCGGTGTAATACTCGTCCCTGAGCCGCTGGTTGATGGCGTTGAGCGCCGGTTCGTCCACGTCGACGATCTTGCTGCCCTGGATTTCCGGCACCTTGTAGGAGGCGCCGTCGAGCACGTGGTCGTCGTCGATCTTGGTCTCCTCATAGCGGCCCTTGATGCCCATGGTGTAATAGGTGGCCGCGTTGGTCGACAGTTCCTGGCCGAACAGGTCGAGGCAGATGGAAAAGTGGAAGTTGAGCCACTTCTGGAGGGTCGGCAGATCGATGCCGCCGTGCTTGCGGACATCGGCGGGATCGGAAAGGTTGTTTTCCTTCATGATCTCGCACGACCGCTGGACGATACGGGTGATGCCGCTCTCGCCGACGAACAGGTGGTGGGCCTCTTCGGTCAGCATGAAGCGGCAGGTGCGCGACAGCGGATCGAAGCCCGATTCGGCGAGCGCCGCCAGCTGGAATTTGCCGTCGCGATCCTGGAAATAGGTGAAGAAGTGGAACGACAGCCAGTCGTCGATGGGTTCGTTGAAGGCCTGCAGGATGCGCGGCTTGTCGGGGTCGCCGGAGTGCCGCTCCAGCATGGCCTCCGCCTCTTCGCGGCCGTCGCGGCCGAAATGGGCTTGGAGCAGGTAAACCATGGCCCAGAGGTGGCGGCCTTCCTCCACATTGACCTGATAGAGGTTGCGCAGGTCGTAGAGCGACGGCGCGGTCTTGCCGAGGTGGCGCTGCTGCTCCACCGAGGCGGGCTCGGTGTCGCCCTGGGTGACGATCAGGCGGCGCAGCTCTGAGCGGTATTCGCCGGGCACGTCCTGCCAGGCCGGCGCGCCCTTATGGGCGCCGAAGTTGATCAGGCGACCTTCCTCGGCGGGCGCGAGGAAGATTCCCCAACGGTAATCTGGCATCTTGACGTAATCGAAATGGGCCCAGCCCGAGGGCTCGACGCTGACCGCGGTGCGCAGGTAACAGTCATAGCCGCCGCTGTCCGCCGGGCCCAGTTCCTTCCACCAGTCGAGGAACTTCGGTTGCCAGGCCTCCAGCGCCCGCTGGAGCCGGGCATCCCCGGAAAGGTTCACGTTGTTGGGAATTTTCTGGTCATAATCTATGGTCGCCATCTGACATTCTCCCTCTCTCTCAATTCCGCTCGCGGATCGCCGCCCACCGTCAAACGCGGTTTTCGTCGAAGTTGGCGCGCTTGCCGGTGCCGAACAGCTTCAGCGCGCCCTCGGCGCCCACCGCGTTGGGCCGCTGGAAGATCCAGTTTTGCCAGGCGGTCAGGCGGCCAAAGATTTTGGTCTCCAGGGTTTCCGGCCCGGCGAACCGCAGGCTCGCCTCCATGCCGGTCAGGGCATCGGGGGACAGGGAAGCGCGCTCTTCTATGGCCATGCGCACCTCGTCGTCCCAATCGATATCGTCGGGCGCGAAGGTCACCAGGCCAAGCGCCTCGGCCTCCCGGGCGGTGAGATCGGCGCCGATCTTGGCGCGCACCGCCGCCACGCTGGCCGCGTCGTCGAGGAAACGGGTTTCTAAGCGGGTGAGATCGTTGCACATGGGATAGGCGCCGAAATTCATTTCCGTCAGGCGCACCGTGGCCGGGCGGTTGTCGCCCTCCAGCACGCCGTCGAGCATGAAGCTGCGGTCGGCGGTGAACAGCAGCTCGGCCAGGGTGCCGGTGAAGCAGCTTCCGGGCTCGACCATGGCGATGACGCTGCGCGAGGTCACGTCGATGCGCTTGAAGACCCGTTTCAGGTAAAGCGTCACTTCCCGCACCAGCCAGTCGCCGGAATTGTCGGCCAGCACCTGGTCGGCCTGGGCGACCAGGTCGGAATCGCCCTCGGTGCGCACCACCCACAGGCCGAGGGCCTGTTCGTTGGCGCGCAGGTGAAGGATGGCGTCGTCCAGTTCGCGGGCCAAGGCGAGCGGCCAGAAGGCGGTCCCCGCGGCGTGGATGTCGGCCGGGCTGGTGGGCACCGGCTCCGAAGGCGCGGCCACGGTGATGTTGACGACGTTGTTGGCGCGCTCATACTTCAGGGTGACGTGATCGTAGGCGACGCCGTCCTCGTTCACCTCGCGGCTGAGTTCGCCCAGCGCGATGCCCGAGGCCGCGGCCGGGCGGTCGGTCTTGGCGGCGAACTCCCGGGCGCGCTGGCCGACCATATCGGCCATCTTCGATTTGGGCACCACCTCGTCCACCAGCTTCCAATTGACGGCGCGGGCGCCTTTAATGCCTTCGGTCAGGGTGCAGAAGAAATCGGCGTGATCGCGCCGCACTTTGCGCTTGTCGACCACCCGGGTGAGACCGCCGGTGCCGGGCAACACCGCCAACAGCGGCACCTCGGGCAGGGATACGGCCGAGGCGTTGTCGTCCACCAACATGATGTGATCGGTGGCCAGCGCCATTTCATAGCCGCCGCCGGCGGCGGTGCCGTTGATGGCGCAAATGTAAGCCTGGCGCGAGAATTTGGACGCGTCCTCGATGCCGTTGCGGGTCTCGTTGGTAAACTTGCAGAAGTTCACCTTCTCCGCGTGTGCCGCCAGGCCGAGCATTTTGATATTGGCGCCGGCGCAAAAGACATTGTCCTTGGCCGACGTCAGCACCACCGCGCCCACTTCCGGATGCTCGAAACGGAGCCGCTGGGTGGCGTCGTAAAGCTCGATATCGACGCCGAGGTCGTAGGAATTCAGCTTCAATTGGTAGCCCGGATTGAGCCCGCCGTCTTCGCTGACATCCATGGCCAGGGTCGCCACCGGCCCGTCGAAACTCAACTTCCAGTGCTTGTAGCGGTCCGGATGGGTTCTGAATTCGATCATTGGATCTCCACCTGCTTGTTCTGTTTGATCGGCCCCCCGCGCCTGATCCGGTGCAAAAACCAGGCTTCGCCGCGGATGGTTCCCTTCACTCATAACTTTAACCAATTCTTGAAAATAACGCTATTTCAATATGTTATCGTAAAATCCGGTAAAAAACATAAATACGTACCGTAATACCTATTTACATTTAACCCAAGCACCGCCATGCTGTCAAGGATCAACTGAACCACGCCACCCGAAACCGGAGCCCAAACCACGCTCCCCGCCGAGCCCAAGCGATGCCCCAGCCCAGCCCGAGCCCGCCGCAGCCCCCGAACCAGGCCCTTCACGGCCTGGCGATCCGCGATGCGCGGGCCGAAGACATGGGCGCGGTCGAGGAGATCGACGCGCGGATCACCGGCCTCGCCAAACATGATTATTGGCGTCACGCCTTCACCCGGTACGGCGGGCGCGCCGACCGCTGGTTCCTGGTCGCCGAGCACGCGGGCCGGGTCATCGGCTTCATCGTCGGCGAACAGCGGGCCTGGGAATTCGGCTCCCCCCCCTGCGGCTGGATTTTCGCCATCGGCGTGGCCCCGGACCGGCGGCTCGGCGGCATCGGCAGCCGCCTATTCGAGGCCATCGTGGCGCGCATGGGGGCGGCCGGGCTCGAGACCTTGCGCACCATGCTGGCCCGCGACGATACCCTCAACATGGCCTTCTTCCGCAGCCAGGGCATGATGGGCGGGCCCTTCATCCAACTGGAAATGCCGCTCCCCGGTGCGCTTCCCCAGCCGCGAAGGGAGCAAGGGCAACCCGAGCCCCCCCTGCAACCGGAGAAAGGCCGCGAGGGCCCATGAAGCTGCAGAAAGCGACCCTGTTCGCGCTGTTTTCCGTGTTGGAGTTGGCCCGCGACCCCGGCCGCCAGATGTCGGCGGGAGAAATCGCCGAGGTTTACGGCATCTCGGTCAATCACCTGGCCAAGGTGCTGCGTGTTTTGGGCCGGGCCGGGTTGGTGGAGGCGGTGCGCGGCGTCGGCGGCGGCTACCGGTTCTGCGGCAACGCCAAGCGGATTT
The DNA here is from genome assembly GCA_004356985.1 of Alphaproteobacteria bacterium. GTDB lineage: Bacteria > Pseudomonadota > Alphaproteobacteria > SMXQ01 > SMXQ01 > SMXQ01. Next base: position 6,674 of record SMXQ01000059.1, read on the forward strand.
CGCTTTACGACGTCATCGACCTGTTCGGCGACATCGTCACCGACGCCAGTGAAATTCCCGGCCCGGCCGGGACCACCGAGATCGCCCAAGCGCTCGGCCGGGTGCTGCGCGAGGTCGACGAGATCGCCGTCGCCACCCTGAAATCCATCACCCTGGCGACGTTGCTCAAGTCGCGCCGCTGGCATGAAGAACGCCGCCTTGAAGAACGGCACACCGCTGTTTCCCAATGAAAATTTGATTGAACGGGGCCGGTGAACATGGCCCGCGGGTCCCCGACGCGGCCCCGGACGCCGACGGCGTCGCTATTTGCCGGTGAACTCGATGGCGCCGTCGGGCAACAGGTAGAGCACGTAAGCGTCGCCCCCTTCCACCGTCGGCCAATGGTCTGAGCCCGGCGGGTCCACGTACCAGCCCCGCCCCATGCCGTCGAACTTGGGATCGCCGGCGATCGGCATGATCATGCCGATCTCGCCGCCGGGGTGGACGTGATGGGGGCCCTTGCAATCCTTCATGCGCACCACGTCGACGCTGAACCTGCCCGCCGCCCCGCCCGGCTTGATGACGCGGCCGAACTTGATGCCGCCCATTTCCCGGGCGCAAATCCAACCCTCGGCCTCACCCGTTTGGCACAGCGCCGCGATGGTCTTGAAGGTCTCCCCGTCCCCGGCGAAGGCCTCGTCCAGGAAGGCGGCCAACGCCCCGTCCACCGGCCTATCGGCGATGGCGGTGGCGATATCGCCCATGAGGTCTTCGAACTGTGCCTGGCTCATCTTTTCCCCCGTGAGCGGCGTGGCGAATTGGCCGCCGATTATAGGGCATGGGGCCCGCCCGTGAAGCATCTCCCTTGCATGACGGTGCCACCCTTGGATATGTATGGGCCTTGGATACGTACGCGCCCCGGCAGACCGGCCGGGCGATGGGACCAACCGAAACAAAGGCGGATCAAGGACATGGCGGAAACCGAGGGGGCGAGGGTGACGGTCGCGGTGGAAGACGGCATCGCCGTGGTCACGGTGGACAACCCGCCGGTCAACGCCATCTCCCAGGCGATCCGCCAGGGCCTGATCGACGCCATGGCCGAGATCGAGCGCAACCCTTCGATCACCGCCGCCATCATCATCGGCGCGGGCCGGCTTTTCATCGCCGGCGCCGACGTGCGCGAATTCGGCAAGCCGGCGCTGCCCCCCACCCTGCCCGAGGCGATCACCGCCATCGAGGCTTGTGAAAAGCCGGTGGTGGCGGCGATCCACGGGGTGGCGCTCGGCGGCGGGCTGGAGATCGCGCTGGGCTGCCACTACCGCATGGCCGATCCCGGCGCCAAGCTCGGCCTGCCGGAAGTGACCCTGGGCATCATCCCCGGCGCCGGCGGCACCCAGCGCCTGCCGCGCCTGATCGGCTTCGCCGACGCTCTCGACCTGATTACCACCGGGCGCCAGGCGGGCGCGAGCGAAGCCGCTAAGATGGGTTTGGTCGATGCCGTCGCCGAGAATGATCTGAAAGCCGCGGCCATGGAGTTTATCCGCGCCCGGATCGGCGCCCCCCTGCCCCGCCTTTCCGCCATGGACCCGCCCACGCCCGACAGCGAAGACTTTTTCGAGACCGCCAGGGCCGGCGTCGCGCGGCGCGCCCGGGGCCAGGACAGCCCGCTGCGCGCCCTGGACGCCCTGGAGGCCGCGAGAATGCCGTTCGACCAAGGGGTTGAGCGCGAACGCGAGATTTTCTTGGAACTGCGCGGCTCGGACCAGGCCAAGGCGCTGCGTCATGCGTTTTTCGCCGAACGCGCCGTCGCCAAGGTTCCCGGGTTTGAGGCCGCCAAGCCGCGCCAGGTCGATGCCATCGGCGTCATCGGCGGCGGCACCATGGGCGCCGGCATCGCCGTCGCCAGTTTGCGCGCGGGTTATTCGGTGACCATGGTGGAAGCCGATGCCGAGGCTATGGCGCGTGGCCTGGGCAACGTGGCGAAGAACCTCGACGGCTATGTCAGCCGCGGGCGCATGAGCGAAGAGACCAAGGCAGAATTGCTGGCCAAGCTCACCGGCGCGGTAGATTACGGCGCTCTCGGTGGCGCCGATCTGATCATCGAGGCGGTGTTCGAGGACATGGCGGTCAAGCGCGACGTGTTCGCCAAGCTCGACGCCGTGGCCAAGCCGGGCGCGGTGCTCGCCACCAACACCTCTTACCTGAATGTCGACGAGATCGCCCAAGCCACCGCGCGGCCTGGCGACGTCCTCGGCCTGCACTTTTTCGCTCCGGCCCATATCATGCGGTTGCTGGAGATCGTCCGCGCCGGCGCCACCGCGCCCGACGTCATCGCCACCGGCTTCGCGGTGGGCCGCAAGCTCGGCAAGGTGGCGGTGCTGTCCGGGGTCTGCGACGGCTTCATCGGCAACCGCATCCTCGCCAAGTTCCGCCAGCAGGCCGACGCCATGATCGAGGACGGCGCCCTGCCCTGGGAGGTGGATTCCGCCATGGAAGCCTTCGGCATGGCCATGGGACCGTTCAAGGTGATGGACCTGTCCGGACTCGACATCAGCTGGGCCATGCGCAAGCGCCAGACCGCGACGCGACCGGCCGAGGAACGCTACGTCGCCATCGCCGACCGCATCTGCGAGGCCGGCTGGCTCGGCCGCAAGACCGGCCGCGGCTGGTACCTCTACGAGGACGGAAAGCCCAGCCCCAACCCGGACGTGGAGACCATCATCATCGAGGAATCGACGAAAAAGGGCATCGCCCGGCGGCAGTTCAGCGCCCAAGAGATCCAGGACCGCATCCTCCATGCCATGATCAACGAGGGCGCCAGGATCGTCGAGGAAGGCATCGCCGCGCGCCCGCTCGACGTCGATATGGTGGAGATCATGGGCTACGGCTTCCCGCGCTGGCGCGGCGGGCCCATGTGCGCGGCCGACATCATCGGCCTGGACAAGGTGCTTGGGAAGATCCGCGAATACGCCGGCGAAGACGCCTTCTATTGGGCGCCGGCGCCGCTTCTCCAACGCCTGGTGGCCGAGGGCAAGACCTTCGCCGACCTCAACCGGGGATGAGGGCAATGGCGCTGCGCTGGGACATCGAGGACGGGCGCGTCGCCGTCATCACCCTTGACGAGCCCGACGCCCGCAACGCGCTGACCAGTGACGCGCGGAGCCGCTTACGCGCGGCACTCGTGGCGCTGCGGGACGACCCGCTTGTGGACGTGGCGGTGATCACCGGGGCGGAGGGCAATTTCTGCGCCGGCGGCGACGTCCGCACCATGGGGGAAAGCGATCCCAAGGCCATCGCCGCCCGCATGGCCGACGTCGCCGAGACGGCGGAGATGCTGGCCGCCTTCCCCAAGCCGGTGATCTGCGCCGTCGCCGGCCATGCCGCGGGCGCCGGCATTTCCCTCGCCTGCCTCGCCGACATGGTGATCGCCGAGGAAAGCGCCAAGTTTACCTTTTCCTTCCTGCGCCTGGCGCTCGGCCCCGACTGGGGGCTGTCGTTCACCCTGGCGCGCCGCGTCGGCGCCACCATTGCCAAGCAGCTGATCCTCAGCGCCGCCGCCATCGACGGCAATGAGGCGCACCGCCTCGGCCTGGCCGACGTGGTGACACACGATAGTGAGGCGCTCCATACCGCGCTGGGCACCGCCCGCGCGCTGGCCGGCGGCCCCAAGGCGGCCAGGGCCGCCGTCAAGGCCATGCTCGGCGATCTCGACGGGTTGCGCGCGGCCCTGGCGGCCGAGGCCGAGATGCAGGGCGACCGCTTTCCCCACCCCGAGCACCAGGAAGCCGCCCGGGCGTTTCGCGAAAAGCGCAAGGCCGATTTCACCGGCCGAGATTTTACCGAGAACGACGATTGAGGCTCCGGCCGGGCGGCAGTTTCCGGGCCAATGGTACAATTTGACCCGATTGTGCTCTAGACTTGGCGCAAATCGCGGCAGCGGGAATTTGCACCAGCCTCTGGGAGGACGCCATGAGCACCTACAAAAAACGTTCGACGGATTCATCGAAACTGCACGATCGCCTCGATCACCCGGTGATCGACGGCGACGGGCATATCATCGAATCCCGTTTCGTCCTGCCCGACTTCCTGAAACAGGTGGGCGGGCCCGATCTCGTCAAGCGCTTCGACAAAGCCATCGCCAATGCCCGCCCAGGCGGCGCCAAGTCGCTGTTCTGGGGCAACCATAGCGGGCGCTACACCATCGACCGAGTCACCACCATGCTGCCCCGGCTCTATGCCCAGCGCCTGGACGAGGCCGGGGTCGATTTCGTGACGCTGTACTCCACCTTCGGCTTCCGCTGCCAGGTGATGCCCGACGACGAGGTGCGCCAGGCGTCCTGCCGGGCGCTCAACATGATGTTCGCCGACATGTTCAAGGACGTTTCCGCCCGCATGACACCGGCCGCCGTGATCCCCATGCACACGCCGGACGAGGCCATAGCGGAGCTCGAATTCGCGGTCAACGAGCTCGGCCTCAAGGCCGCCATGACCTGCAACGAAGTGCTGCGCCCGGACCCCGAAGTGGCCA
>SMXQ01000060.1 GCA_004356985.1 Alphaproteobacteria bacterium
ACCGTGGGCGCCATGGCCGAGCTGGTGGCCGAGGGGAAGACGCGTTTCATCGCGCTGTCCAAGGGCCTCACCCCGGAGCTGTTGGCGCGCGCCATGGCCGTCCACCCGGTGGTTTCGGTGCAAGACGAATATTCGCTGTTCGCCCGCGAGCCCGAGGCCGGCCTGCTCGGCGCCTGCCGGGAACACGGCCTGGCCTTCATGGCTTTCGCGCCGCTTGGCCGCGGCATGCTGGGCGGCGTCCTGCGGTCGGCGGCGGAGGTCGGCGAAGACGACGAAAGGCGCACCGACGAACGCTTCATGGCCGGCAATATCGAACACAATGCCGAGATCGTCCGCCAACTCGGCGCGGTCGCCACTGACAAGGGCGTGCCGGTCTCGGCCCTGGCCCTAGCCTGGCTCATGCACCGGGGCGGGCCGGTGATCCCCATCCCGTCGGCCAAGACGCGGGCGCATCTCGAGGAAAACGCCAAGGCCGCGGAGCTTCGGTTGACGGAAGAGGATCTGGCGCAGATCGCCGCGATCTGCCCGTCCGGGGCGGTGGCCGGGCTCTCCAACCACGCCCACGGGGTGCCCGCCGCACCCTAAAATCAGGCGGTCTCTCAGACCGGTTCCAGGGGGGCGCTCGGCGCGACCCCGGCGACGGTGATGCCGCGGCTGATTTCATCGGCGATCTCGGGGATCAGGGGACGGATGCCGTCCACCCGCATCCACAGCCGCAACAGGTGGCGCTTGCGTTCGGGCTGGTCCCAGTCCTCGAAGGCGGTGCGCGAATGCAGGGTCACGTGGCTCTGGGCGTATTCGATGTCGCCGGGCTCGAAATCGACGTCGATGGCCAGCTCATTGGCCAGCGCCTGGTAAAAGGTCACCGCCTCGCGTTGGTCGTCGGTCAGCGGCGGCACCCCGGGCAGGGAAGCGGCGCGCATGATCGTGGTGCTGGCGCCCCGGACGGCGAAATAGCCGTCCTTGACGCTGAACACCGGCTGGCGGAACCATGGCTTGGAGATGCCCTTGGGGAGTTCGCCGCGCCGGGTGCGGTAGAAATGATAGGTCAATGCCTCGGCCAATTCCGGGCGGCGGCGCAGCATCTCGTTGTAGAGAGCGATGGAACTGCACATGCGGTGCTGTCCGCCCGATTTCGCCAGGCGCAACACCAACAGCGCCGTCACGTCGCAGCCATCGGCGTGAAACCCCAGGCCCTCGGCCGAACGGTAGCCGCGCCCGTTCACCGATTCCACGCTCGAGCCCAGGTCGCACACGTGGCCCAAAAGATGGCCGGCGCCGTTCTGGGAAAAGGCGCGGCCGAGATAGGTGGAGATGCCCCAAAAGGCGGCGGCGTTCTGGTAATTGGAGCGCCCCGCGATGGGCAGGCCGCGGATCACCGCGAAGCCCCGCCCGTCCTTGAGTTCCGCCGCGATGTCGGCCAGCGCCGGGGCCAGGGCGGGCAGCGGAAAATCCTCGCGTCCGATATCCAGGATGCCGAGCCCGCGCCCCTCCACGCCATCCACCGCCTTCAGGATTTCGGCGATTTCGTCGTCATCCAGGCGATAGAGCCAGGCGTCGGTTCCGGCGATTTCATGGGGGAACCAGCACCCCGATTCCTCGATGGGCCGCATCAATTCCGCCGGCTTGCGCCGGCGCGCGCTGGGGTTCCAGGGATTGCCCTTGGGATGGTTCGCCATCGTCTCTCCCCTCTTCGGGCAAACGCCCTCGGCCCATCAACCCTTGCAGTCGACGCGCTGGGATTCGGCGCCCGGCCTGGGGTAGGTGAAGGTACAGCTCATGCCCACCTTGATGGCCTTGCGCTTGGCCGTCTTGCCGTTGATGGTGACCGTGGTGCGCGAGCCCGAGATCTTGGTCTTGACCTCCTTGCCCTGGTATTTGATCCACACCCGGCGGCCGCCGCGCTTGGTCTTGGTGACCGGGCCGGTGTGCTTGACCATGTCGACCTTGACGTTCTGAAGCCGCTTCATCAGGGCGACAATTTCCGGCGGCTGGTTGATCAGTTCCACCACCATCTTGCGCACGTCGTCGCCGAAAGCGGGGTCGAGGGAGCGCTTGGCGCGCGCCGCCAAGTCCCTGAACCCCTTGTCGTTGACCGCTTTCTTGACGGCGGCCCGAAGCGCCGCCAAGCGGTCGGCGGGGATGCCCGGCGGGCCGGCGGCGATGCGCGACAGGTTGCCCATGGAATACATCAGCCTGGTGACCGCCTTGGCCTGGGCGGTCTTGGCGTATTTGCGAATGTCGCTGATACCCTTGATATTGCCGCCGACCTGGGCGATGGCCCGCACCCGCCCGGCGCGCACGTAGGTGGCCGCCGAATCCTCGCTGCCGATCCACAAATCGATCTCGCCCCGCATCATGGCCAGCGGCGCCTGGGAACCCGAATAGCCGACGATGATCCGATGGCGAATGCCGAAGGCGGTCGCCAGCATGAAGGAATCCATGTACGACCCCGAACCCACGCCCGACGCCGAGAACTTCAAGACCTTCTTGGAATTCAACACGTCCTGGAAATTCATCAGCGATGAATCCTTACCGGCGATCATGGTGCGCGGCTCCGAGGCCAGCTTGACCAGCCACGACATCTTGGTGAGGTCGGCGCGCATGCCCTTGCGGCCAAGGATCTGCGCCAAGGCGACGCCGGTGGAGAAATTGCCCATGGTCAGCCCGTTGGCCTTGGACGCGTAGATCAGGTTGAGGCCGAGGATGTGCCCCGCGCCGGGCTTGTTGCGGACCACGAACTTGGAACCGGGAAGATGGGCCTGGACGTACCGGGCGAGAATCCGGCCCCAGAAATCGTGACCGCCGCCGGGGTTGGTGGCGACGATCCAGGTCGCCGTCTTGCCAATGTAGTAATCCGCGCCCGGGCCCGCCATAGCGGGCGATCCCGCGCTCATGGCGAGCAATGCGCCGATCATTCCGGTGATGGCCGCTGGACCCTTCATGGCTTGCCTCCCCCGGCCCGGTGGTCCGGGCCATTCGGTTAAGAGTTTCTGGTTGGCCGGACTCTATCCGCTTCGGCCCTTGCTGGAAAGCCCCGCAGGCGGGGATAACACCGGGGATACTTGACCACGGGCCCGCCCGGCCCGTAAATTCCTCTAGAGGCAAGGGCGAGGAAAAATGAAGGGCGGCCATGGAACCCATCAGCAATATCAACGCCTGGGACGGCGACGGGCACGTGGAGGAATGGGAGGGGACCTTCTCCGATGATTACCTGGAGCCCGCGTTCCGCGACCGCAGGCCGGTGGTGGTGGAGACCGGCGAATACGAACATGACTACATCTGGTTGATCGACGGCGAAAAGCTGCGGATCGGCGGCTCTCCTTCTTCCAAGGGGGGCGTGGTGTCCACCGAATACCTCAAGATGGCCAAATGGCGCGGCCCCCACGAGAGCGGCGAATTCCACTCCGCCGCCGCCCGCTTGGCGGTGATGGACGCCGAGGATACCTGGTTGTCGGTCAACTACCCGACCCTGTTCCTGCAATGGCCGGTGGCCAAGGACCCGCCCCTCAACCAGGCGCTCACCCGTGCCTACAACAACTGGGTCGCCGATATCTCCAACCAGGCGCCGGAGCGGCTCAAATGGGTCACCGCCATCGACGTCTTCGATGTCGGCGAAGCCGTCCGCGAGATGCTGCGCACCAAGGAGATGGGATCGGTCGGCGTGATGGTTCTGGGCGATTACGGTGAAAAGTCGCTCGACCATCCGGATTTCATTCCCATCTGGGAAACCGCCAACGACATCGGCATGCCCATCAACGTCCACCCGGGCACCGGCGCGCTGGCGGCGGCCAAGGCTTATCCCTCGGTCGCCGCCGATCAGTTCCTGATGTCGGTGGTGCGCGGCTTCAAGAGCATCTGTTCGTCGGGTCTTCTGGACCGTTATCCCAATGTGCGGGTGTCGTTCCTGGAAACCGGCTGCACCTGGGTCGATTTCGCCATCGAGGTGATGGATTTCGTCCTCAACAATATCCGCCACCGCATCAAGCTCGGCGCCCTGCGCGACCACCACATGGCCATCGTCGAGAGGGGATTGCCCAAGATGACGCCCCTGGAATACATCCAGTCCGGGCGCATTTTCATCGGCTTCGAGGTCGATGACGATCTCCTGCCCTATATGGTCAACAAGTACGGCACCGATTGCTGGGTCTATGCCAGCGACATCCCCCATGCCCACCGCATCCCGGATTCGGCGCAATACGTGCTGGACCGGCCCGATCTCCCCGAGGCCGCCAAGGGCCGCATCCTGTGGGAAGGCACGGCGCGGCTCTACGGATTCGAATCGCCCCTGTCCGCGGCCGCCCAGTAATGGGCCGGCTCCATGGCAAGGTTATCCTTGTCACCGGCGCGGCGGCGGGACTGGGGCGGGAATACGCGGTCCGCCTGGCCGCTGACGGCGCCCGCCTGGCGCTGGCCGATATCGAGGACTGCGCCGAGACCGCGGCGCGCTGCGCCGATCAGGGGGGTGAGGCGCTCACCCTCGACGTCGATGTCTCCCATGAAGACCAGACCAAGGAGATGGCGCGCCGCACCCATGAGCGTTTCGGGCGCATCGACGGGCTGTTGAACAATGCCGGGCTGATGCGCGGGCTGGCGGTGAAATCGCTGCTCGACGTGGACATGGATGTTTGGGACCGGGTGTTCGCCGTCAACGCGCGCGGCACCTTTCTCTGCATTCGCGCGGTCACCCCCTATATGCGCCAACAAAACAGCGGCACCATCGTCAATGTCGGTTCCGGCAGCACGCTGCGCATCGCCCGGGCGGTGGACAGCCTCAATCCGCACTACACCTCCTCCAAGGCCGCCGTCGCCGCCATCACCCGGGGGGTCGCCAGGGAACTCGGGGCGCATAACATCAACGTCGTCACCATCGCGCCGGGCGCCACCACGTCGGACCGCGACCCGGCCCTGACCGCCGAAGACGCCTTGCCTGAGCCCGAGGCGGCGCTGGGCCGGCGCGGCGTTCCCGGCGACGTCACCGGCGTCGTCGCCTTCCTGTTCAGTGACGACGCGCGGTTCATCTCGGGCCAGATGATCGTCATCAACGGCGGCCGCGAGGTCTATTGAGGGGCGGGGGAGGAAGCCATGGCAAGGCCGAAGGCGCTGTGCCTCGCCGATTTGGAGCCGGTCGGCCCGGGGACGCCGGCCGGGCGCTATCTGCGGCTGTTCTGGCAGCCGGTGATGCGGGCCAAGGACCTGGCCCCGGGCCGGGCCAAGCCGCTGGAGATGCTGGGCGAGAAGTTCACCATCTACCGCGGCCAAGACGGCGCCCCCCATGTGGTGGCCCACCGCTGCCCCCATCGCGGCACGCCGCTGTCGCTCGGCTGGGTCGAGGGCGACGCTATCCGTTGCCGCTATCACGGCTGGAAATTCGATGGCACCGGGCAATGCATCGCCCAGCCCAACGAGGACCGGCCGTTTTCGCAAAAGATCACCCTGGCGTCCTACCCGGTGCGGGAATATGCCGGATTGATCTTCGCCTACCTGGGCGACGGCGCGCCGCCAACGTTTCGGCAATACCCCGACCTCGACCGCCCCGGGGTGCTCATCGCCGACCCGGTGGAGGTGCTGCCGTGCACCTTCTGGAACCGCTTCGACAACGACCACGGCCACCGCCATTGGGTGCACCGGGCGACGGCGCAGCGCTTGGGCCGCGAAGACATCCTCATCCTCCACCATGAGACCGCCGAAGAGACCGCCTATGGCTGGAAGGGCACCCGATCGGTGAAAGGCCGCGGCGGCGATGCCGAAACCTCTTACGGGGAGGTGTTGTCCGGCGCCAAGGCCGAGGCGGAACGCGCCATGGGCCTGGCCAGGGTCACCCATTGGTTCATGCCCAACGCACGCTTGTTGTTCCAGCGCAGCCGCGCCAAGGGGTTCGAGCACCGCGAGGTGTGGGATTCCAAGGTGGTCTGGACGGTGCCCGTCAACGACGCCGCCCACGCCACCTTCGACGTCACCTTGACGCCGCTTGAAGGCGCGGACGCGCGGGCCTACGCCGAAGCCCGCGCCCAACAGGAGCAAGAGGCCGAAACGCGGTGGGACCTGGCCGAGGCTATCCTCGCCGGCGAGATGACCCTGGAAGACCTGCCCGGCGACATCAGCGGCTATACCAGCTTCACCATCGAGGATTACGTCACCCAGGTGGGCCAGGGATCCCTCGCCGAGCGCGGGCCTGAACACCTCGCCATGGGCGACGAGGGGCCGATCTTCCACCGCCGGCTGTGGCTCCGCGAGGTCAACGCCATGATGGCGAGCCAGCCGTTGGCCGACTGGCGTCTGCCCGCGGAGCCGCTGTTGCCGAACGGCAAATGAGATCGCGGGACCACCGTTTTCCCCTCCCAATCGAAAATAAATACCAACGGTGTTTCAATATGTTGTGGGCATGTCCGAAGAATTTCCGCCAGCCCCGCGCGGAACGCAAGTATGCTTCGTTCCCACAAGATATTGTGTTTCTTTCGACTCAAACCACAATTTGTTGTTGACACATTTGTTCCCCCACATTTAGAGTGCCGAACCCTACAGCACGCAATATGTAGACATCAGCGCAAAAAAAGAAGGCGCGGTCTTGGGGCGGAGTTGGCGGGATTCGTTTAGATACCAGGGGGTCCGGGGACCCATCACCGTTGGTAATCCCGGGAAGATTTTGGGGGACAGTTCATGCGTATCGCGCGCCATTTCACCAAGGACGGCGAGTCCGCTTACCAGGGAATCGCGTTTGCGGCGGCCGCCAGTGAAATCCGCAATCCCGACGGATCGGTGGTTTTCCATCTGGAGGATTTCGAGGCGCCCGAGCATTGGTCCCAGGTGGCGACCGACATCATCGCCCAGAAATATTTCCGCAAGGCCGGCGTCGCCGCCAAACTGAAAGCGGTCGAAGAAGACGACGTGCCGGACTGGCTGTGGCGCCACGTCCCCGACACCGACGCCATGGCCGAAATGGCCGAAGATGACCGTTTCGCCGGCGAGGTCAGCGTCAAGCAGGTCTTCAGGCGCCTGGCGGGAACCTGGACCTATTGGGGCTGGAAGGGCGGATTTTTCGACCGCGAAGCCGATGCCCGTGCGTTTTACGACGAAATTCGCCACATGCTGGCGCGCCAGATGGCGGCGCCCAATTCCCCGCAATGGTTCAATACCGGGATGCATTGGGCCTACGGCATCGACGGCCCCAGCCAGGGGCATTATTACGTCGATTACAAGACCGGCGAGATGGTGACCTCGACCTCGGCCTACGAGCATCCCCAGCCCCACGCCTGCTTCATCCAATCGGTCAGCGACGACCTCGTCAACGAGGGCGGCATCATGGACCTTTGGGTGCGCGAGGCGCGGCTGTTCAAATACGGCTCCGGCACGGGGTCCAATTTTTCCAAGATTCGCGGCGAAGACGAACATTTGTCGGGCGGCGGCAAGTCGTCGGGCCTGATGAGCTTCCTCAAGATCGGCGACCGCGCCGCCGGCGCCATCAAGTCGGGCGGCACCACCCGGCGCGCCGCCAAGATGGTGACCATCGACGTCGATCACCCCGATATCGAAAGTTACATCAATTGGAAGGTCGTCGAGGAACAGAAGGTCGCCGCCATGGTCGCCGGCTCAAAACTCGCCGACCGCCATCTCAACGCGATCATGGCCGCCTGTGCGGCCCATGAGGCCGGGGACGACGCCGACGCCTTCGACCCGCGCCGCAACAAGGCGCTGAACAAGGCCATCATCGCCGCGCGCAAGGTCATGATCCCGGAAAACTTCATCCAGCGCGGCATCCAGTTCGCCCGCCAGGGGTACCATGCCATCGATTTCAAGACCTACGACACCGATTGGCAAGGCGAGGCCTATCTGACGGTTTCGGGCCAGAATTCGAACAATTCCGTGCGCGTCACCGATGATTTTCTGCGCGCCGTGCTCGAAGACGGCGAATGGGAACTGACGCGGCGCACCGACGGCGGCGTCCATAAGCGCATCAAGGCCCGGGACCTGTGGGAACAGATCGGCCACGCCGCCTGGGCATCGGCGGATCCCGGGGTGCAGTTCGACACCACCATCAACCAATGGCACACCTGCCCGGAATCGGGCCGTATCGACGCCTCCAATCCGTGCTCGGAATACATGTTCCTGGACGACACCGCCTGCAACTTGGCCTCCATCAACCTGCTGGCGTTCCGCGGCGAGGGTGGGCATTTCGACGTGGAGTCCTACCGCTACGCCATCAGGCTGTGGACCATGGTGCTGGAGATTTCGGTGCTGATGGCCCAGTTCCCGTCCCGCGCCATCGCCCAGCTTTCCTTTGAGTACCGCACCCTGGGGCTTGGTTTCGCCAATATCGGCGGGCTGGTGATGGCCTCGGGGCTAGGTTACGATTCGCGCGCCGGCCGCGCCCTTGCCGGCGCGCTCACCGCCATCCTCACCGGCGTGTCCTACGCGACCTCCGCCGAGATGGCGCAAGAGCTCGGCCCCTTCCCCGGTTTCGAGAAAAATCGCGAAGCCATGCTGCGGGTGATCCGCAACCATCGCCGCGCCGCCTATGGCGAGGACGACGGCTATGAAGGCCTTTCGGTCAACCCGGTGCCGCTCGACATCGAGGCCTGCCCCGACGTCGATCTGGCGGCGGCCGCCGCCCAGGCCTGGGACCAGGCGTTGGAGTTGGGCGAAAAATTCGGCTACCGCAACGCCCAGGCCACGGTGGTGGCGCCCACCGGCACCATCGGCCTGGTGATGGATTGCGACACCACCGGCATCGAACCCGATTTCGCCCTGGTCAAGTACAAGACATTGGCCGGCGGCGGTTTTTTCAAGATCATCAATCGCACCGTGCCGGTGGCGCTTGCGGCCCTGGGCTACGACCAGGCCCAGGTCAAGGATATCACCGAATACGCCGTAGGCCGCGGCACCTTGCGCGACGCCCCCGGTGTCAACCACGCGGCTTTGCGCCAGCGCGGCTTCGACGACGAGGCATTGGAGAAACTTGAAGAAAAGCTGGCCGAGGCATTCCACATCGGAAGCGTCTTCAACAGGTTCACCTTCGGCGACGATTTCTGCCGGAACGAATTAGGTTTCACCGACTCACAGATCGGCAATTACGGGTTCGACATGCTCCGGGCGCTGGGCTTTACCAAGTCCGAGGTCGAGGCCGCAAACATCTACTGCGCGGGCGCAAAAACCGTGGAGGGCGCGCCGCACCTCAAGGACGAACATTTACCGGTCTTCGATTGCGCCAACCTGTGCGGTGAGAACAGCACGCGTTGCCTCAGCTGGAAGAGCCACATCCTGATGCTGGCCGCCTGCCAGCCGTTCATCTCCGGCGCCATATCCAAGACCATCAACATGCCCAACGGCGCCACCGTCGAGGAATGCAAGGACGCCTACATGATGTCCTGGCGGCTGGCCCTCAAGGCCAACGCGCTTTACCGCGACGGCTCGAAACTAAGCCAGCCGCTCAACGCCTTGCTAGTGTCCGAAGACGACCAGGAAGACGCGTTCGAGCGCGCCGCCGAGCTCGCCGAGGCGCCCCAGCCGAAGAAGGCCCAGATCATCGCCGAACGCATCGTCGAGCGCTTCGTCTCCTACCGCAAAACCCTGCCGCCCCGGCGCAAGGGCTATACCCAAAAAGCCATCGTCGGCGGCCACAAGGTTTACCTGCGCACCGGCGAATACGAAGAAGACGGGCGATTGGGCGAGATCTTCATCGACATGCACAAGGAAGGCGCGGCCTTCCGGGCGATGATGAACAATTTCGCCATCGCCATCTCCATCGGCCTGCAATACGGCGTGCCGCTGGAGGAATTCGTCGAGGCCTTTACCTTCACCAGGTTCGAGCCCGCGGGCGTCGTCGAGGGCAACGACGCCATCAAGATGGCGACATCGATCCTGGACTACATCTTCCGCGAGCTCGCCGTGTCCTACCTGGACCGTTCGGATCTCGCCCATGTGGAACCGATGGATATCCTGCCCGACACGGTGGGCCGCGGGAACGACGAAGGGAAGCTCCCGGCCACGGCCGAGGAAACACGAATCAAAGCCGCCAAACTGGCCTCTCGGGGCTATGTGCGGTCCAATCTTTATGTCTTGAAAGGGGGCGCCGGCACCGCCGTGGAAGCGGTCGAAAGTACGGTGTCCGAAGGAACCGCCGTGATGATGGAATCATCGGTCGAAGCGACCATGGGCGCCATCGCCGAGGCGGTCACCGCCCCCCAACCCCTGCTCGGTGACGGCCCCGCCAATTCCGTCACCGTCAGTGCCGCTATGACGGCCCACGTTGATTCGAAGCTGGTTCAAATTCGCCATGCGCGTTTGAAAGGCTACGAAGGTGATGCGTGCGGCGATTGCGGTAATTTCACCCTGGTGCGAAACGGGACCTGCCTTAAGTGTGACACCTGCGGTAGCACCAGTGGCTGTAGCTAGTCAGTATGCACCTAGTGGTGTAGGTTCTCCCTGAAACCTGGGGGTGCTCTCACGAGCACCCCCTTTTTTCCGCCCCCCGCCGGGATGGAGGCCCGCCATGACAGATGCAATCGAATCCCGTCTCATTGAACTCGGCATCACCCTGCCCGAAACCTCGGCGGCGGTCGCCAATTACCTGCCCGTGGCGCGGACCGGTGATCTGCTGTTCGTCTCCGGCCAGTTGCCCATGGCCGATGGCCGCATGGCCTGGACCGGCCGCCTGGGCGAGGCGCTCGATATCGACCAGGGCCGCCAAGCGGCGCGGCTTTGCGCCATCAACATGCTGGCCCAGCTGCGCGCCGCGCTGGACGGCGAGCTCGATCGCGTGGCCCGCGTCGTCAGGCTCGGCGGGTTCGTCGCCAGCGCCGAGGACTTCACCGCCCAGCCCCAGGTGATCAACGGCGCCTCGGACCTGATGGTGGACGTGTTCGGCGAGGCCGGCCGCCACGCGCGGGCCGCCGTCGGCGTCAATGTCCTGCCCTTGGGCGCCGCCGTCGAGCTGGAAGGCCTGTTCGAAGCCCCTTGACGGCCGAACCCTAACCGCCGGGCGCCGCCTTCAATCGGCCTTGCCGTGAGCGCGGCGGCGAACCATGCGGACCAGCGCCACCGCCCCAAGGCCGAGCAGCAAGGGCCCATAGATGGTGAGCGCGGCATGGGGCCCGAAATGGCTGTCGTTCAGTTTATCGAAGAAAAAGCTGAGCGGCCCCCAGGCCCCGCCATGGGCCCCGGCGCCGCCGTAAACCGGGAGCACCGCCACCATGGCGGCGCCGAGGACGAGGGCCGCGAAGGCGAGGGCGCGCGCCCGCCGATTGGCGATGAGGGACAGGCCCTTGGCCATCACCGCCGCGGCCAGGTAGTAGAGCCCGGCGAACAGCAGCAGGTGGATGGCGAAGTAACCGACGATCTGGATGGGCGCGGTGCCCGAGGGCCCGAAGGCCTCGGCGATCAGCGAGACCAGGCTGGCCGCGACGAAGACCACGGGGCCGGTCATGAATGTCTCGAACACGATCACCGGCGCCGGCGCCACCAGGAACGCCACCGCGAACAGTCCCCATTTCATGACCGGGGTGGTGAAATCCAGGCGGTCTCCACCCATGGGCCGCGCCCCTCTGACCGATTGACCGGCCAACACATAGCACGAACGGCGCCGGCCCGTGCGGGCTGGCGGGAGGGGCCCGGCGAAGCCATGCCGAGCATTCCACCGCGGATCGCCAATCGGGGCCGCGGGGCCGGCCTTTCGACCAAACCGCGATCATGGTACCGTTTGTGGCGCTTGGACCGAATCAACCGGGCAATCCCGGTTGGCGCCGCCCTTTGGCCGCGGGCGCCTTCGCCGGCGGCGGATGCTTGACTCCGCGCGTGGCACGGGCCCAGTCTTCACTCAGATTCAGTCTTCACATGGATCAGGAAAACAACGGCATCAACGGGAGACTAAAACCATGACCAAGTTATGGACCGGCGCGATCGCGGCAACCGTCATTTGCATATGGGGTCTTGGCGATTCGCGCCCCGTGGCCGCCGCGGAATTGCCCGCCGCGACCGTAAAAATGCTTCAAAAGCTCAAGCTTTCTCCGGACATCCTCAAAGGCCTGGACCAAGAGCTCAAAATTCCCGCGGCATGGGTGGCGGGGGCAAAGAAGGAAGGTCCGCTCAAACTCGGCGGGACCTGGGATGCGGAACAGTTCGAGAATATGGTGAAGCCGCTCCTCGAACGCTATCCCTTCATCAAGATCAAATACGCCCGGGCCACCAGCTACGACCGCGTGATCAAACCGTTGATGGCCTTCAGGACGGGCCGCGTCATCACCGATGTCATCTCCGGCGTCGGTTCGAAATTCAGCCTGTTCAAGAAATACGACGCGGCGATAGACCTCAGGATCCTGCCCAACTGGAAGAACGTTCCCGACGGCATGAAGCATCCCCAGGGCCTCTGGGTCGGGCAGCGGCTGCGCTACTGGTGCATGGCCTACAACACCAATAAAGTCGCCAAGAAAGATCTGCCCCGCACCTGGGAAGACCTTTATGCCAACAAGCGCTGGCACGGCAAGAAGATCGGCCTCGGCAACCGCCCCAACCTCTGGCTGCTTCCGCTGATGGGCCTGAAGGGTGAACCTTGGACCAAGGATTTCACCCGTAAACTGTTCGGGACCATCAAACCTCAGTTGCGCAAGGAGGGCATGAACGCGCTGATCGCCCTGGTCATCGCCGGCGAGTTCGACATGTCCCTGCCGTCGGCCGCCTACCGGACCGCCCAGCGCCTGGCCAAGGGGGCGCCGGTGGGCTGGCACTGCCCGGTACCGATCCCGCTGGCGATCTCGGAAATGCTTATCGTGAAGGGCACCAAGAAGCTGAACACGGCGCTCATCTACGTCAACTGGTTCCTCTCCAAGGAAGGGCAAATCAGCCAATTCGCCGCCAACAAGGCCCCGCCGGTCCATCGCGATCTTCAGACCAACAACTTCCTGTCCTTTCCCGATCAAATCGTCGGCAAGGAAACCGCCTTCCGGCATCCGGAATTGATGGAACGGGATCTTCCCAAACTGATGAAGTTCTGGGATCCGATGTGGTTCGGCGGACGCGGGCTGACCCTCACCACGGTGCGCGCGAAGATCACCAAGATCAAACGCGGCGGGCGGCGGGTGAGCTTCAAGGTGGGCGGCAAGACCCATACCGTGAAGGTGAGCGGCAGCCGCACGAAGATTACCGTAAAGGGCGCGGAGTCCGACCGCCGCGGTGTGAAGGCCGGCATGACTTGCGACATCACCTATCCGGGCAACAAGGAAGAGGCCAAGAAAATCGCCTGCATGTAGGGCACGGCCCCGACCGGCCACATTCATCCCCCGACGGTCAGAGGTCGGTGGAAGCCTGCGCCGTCGGGGCACCACGGGCGCGCGCCGGTGCTTCTCAAGGGGGCGGCCATGGACCAGATTCACCATCAGCGGCTATTTTCAGCGGCCGGCCCACCTGGTGGCCCAGCAAAAGGGGTTGTTCGCCGCCGAAGGGCTGGAGGTGGGCTTCCACCTGGTCGGCCTGGCGCCCGAACACAACCGTGAAATGGCCGAGGGCCGCTGGCCCATGACCCTGTCGTCGGCCGATACCATGGTCGCCCGCGCCACCCAGGACGGCATCGATTACGTGCTTGTCATGCAGGCCGAAACCGGGCTCAACGTGCAGCTGGTGGTGGGGCCCGGGATCGCCGGCTTCGACGACCTGCGCGGCAAGTTGCTGGCCGCCGACCCCGTCGATTCCAATTTCGACGCCATCCGCAACAAGATGATGGTCGATCACGGCATCACCGAGGACCAATACTTGACCGAGATCATCGGCAACACGCCGGCCCGGCTCGAGGCATTCCTGGCCGGCAAGGTGGCGGCGGCGATGCTGTCGCCGCCCCATACCGACAAGGCGCTGGCCGCGGGCGCCAAGGTGCTGGCCGAGGGCGCGGATTACGTGGCCCGCTGGCCCCTCGCCTGCGCCTGGGGCCGGCGCGGCTGGATCGAGGCCAACCGGCCGCTGGTGGTGCGTTTCATCCGCGCCTGGGTGGCCGCCACCGATTGGCTGCTGGCGCCCGCCAACCGCGAGGAAGCCCTGGCGCTGATGATCGGCCAGGGGCTCAACCCCGCCCGCGCGGCTCAAGCGCACAGCCACATGGTGCCCAAGGCGGCCATCGACGCCGAGGGGATTCGCGCCAATATCGCCCTGCGCATCGAGCTCGGCTATTACCACCCGCCCCATAAGCCGACCGAGGCGTTCTACGACGCCAGCTATTGGGCGAAGGCCACCGGACTGCCGCCGCCGGCGCCGGTCGGCCTCGCCGACAACGCGGTCACCTGATTCCGCCAAGCATGGGAATCCGCCGTCGCGCGCCACCGCGGCGTCGAAGGTGGCACGGGCGCCGACTTTTGCGGACCGGCGGACCGGCGAACCGGGGGGCCGAATCAAAAGGCGGGGCAAAGCCCCGCCTTCTCGATGACGCTGAAATTTAGTTCGCGCGCTATTCCACCAGCGCCGGCACCTTGGGATCCTTCTTGGTGATGCGCTTGCGTCCCTTGGGCTTTTTGGGCTTGGGCGGCGGCTCCGTCATGGTGAAGTCGAGCTTGCCGGCCTTGACGTCGACCACCACCTTGCCGCCCTTGGCGAGCTTGCCGAACAAGAGCTCGTCGGCCAAGGGCCGCTTGATGTTCTCCTGGATGACCCGGGCCAGCGGCCGGGCGCCGAACGCCTCGTCGAAGCCCTTCTCGGCGAGCCACGACTTTGCCGCGTCGGACAGCTCGATCTGCACATTGCGGTCCGCCAGTTGCTCCTCCAATGCGATCACGAACTTATCGACCACCAGGGCGACGATCTCGGGACCGAGAGTGGAGAACGAGATCACCGCATCGAGGCGGTTGCGGAACTCCGGCGTGAACATGCGCTTGATGGCTTCCTCGTCATCGCCGAAGCGTATGGTGCGCTCGAAGCCGATGGCCGGCTTGGCGAGATCGGCGGCGCCGGCATTGGTGGTCATGATCAGCACCACGTTGCGGAAATCCACCGCCTTGCCGTTGTGGTCGGTGAGTTTGCCGTGATCCATGATCTGCAGCAGGATGTTGAACAGGTCGGGATGGGCCTTTTCGACCTCGTCCAACAGCAGCACCGCGTGGGGGTGCTGGTCGACGGCATCGGTGAGCAACCCGCCCTGGTCGAAGCCCACATAGCCCGGCGGCGCGCCGATCAGCCGCGATACCGTGTGGCGCTCCATGTATTCCGACATATCGAAGCGGATCAGCTCGACCCCCATGATGCGGGCGAGCTGACGCGCGACCTCGGTCTTGCCGACGCCGGTGGGCCCCGAGAACAGATAGTTGCCGATCGGTTTCTCGGGCTCGCGCAGGCCGGCGCGCGACAGCTTGATGGCGCTGGCCAAAGTGTCGATGGCCTTGTCCTGGCCGAACACCACGCTCTTGAGGTCGCGGTCCAGGTTCCTGAGGCTTTCCTTGTCGGTGCTGGAGACCGTCTTGGGCGGGATGCGGGCGATCATGGCGACGATGGCCTCCACGTCCTTGACCGAAATCACCTTGCGGCGCTTGTGTTCGGGCAGCAGCATCTGCGCCGCGCCGACCTCGTCGATCACGTCGATGGCCTTGTCGGGCAACTTGCGGTCGTGGATATAGCGCGCCGAGAGTTCCACCGCCGTTTTCAGCGCCTCCAGAGTGTAGCGCACGCGGTGATGCTTCTCGTAATAAGGTTTCAGGCCGCGAAGGATTTTGACGGTGTCGGCGATCGACGGTTCGTTGATGTCGATCTTCTGGAAACGCCGCGCCAGGGCCCGGTCCTTTTCGAAATAATTGCGGTATTCCTTGTAGGTGGTCGAACCGATGCACCGAAGCGAACCCGACTGCAACGCCGGCTTCAACAGGTTGGAGGCGTCCATGGACCCGCCCGAGGTGGCGCCGGCGCCGATCACGGTGTGGATTTCGTCGATGAAGAGGATCGCCCCTTCATGCTTGTCGAGTTCGTCCAACACCGCCTTTATGCGCTCCTCGAAATCGCCGCGGTAGCGCGTACCGGCCAGCAGCGCGCCCATGTCGAGCGCGTAGATGGTGGCGTCCAACAGGACCTCGGGCACCTCGCCATGGAAGATACGCCGGGCCAGGCCCTCGGCGATGGCGGTCTTGCCGACGCCGGGATCGCCCACGTAGAGGGGATTGTTCTTGGTGCGCCGGCAGAGAATCTGGATGGTGCGGTCGACCTCGTGGGCGCGGCCGATCAGGGGGTCGATCTTACCTTCGGAGGCCTTCTTGTTGAGATCGACGCAGAAGGATTCGAGGGCTTCCTGCTTCTTCTCGCTCTTCGACGTTGACGAGGACGAGGACCTCCGCTCGGCGCGCGACGAGCCGCGCACGTGACGGTCTTCCGAGTGGCCCACCTTGGCAATGCCGTGGGAAATGTAATTGACCGCGTCGAGCCGCGTCATTTCCTGCTCTTGGAGGAAATACACGGCGTGAGATTCGCGTTCCGAGAACAGCGCCACCAGGACGTTGGCGCCGGTGACCTCTTCGCGCCCCGACGACTGGACGTGGATGGCGGCGCGCTGCAACACACGCTGGAAACCGGCGGTCGGCTTGGCGTCCTCGGCCCCTTCCACGACCAGGCTTTCGAGCTCGTTATTGAGATAGGTGGTGAGGTCTTCGCGCAAACGGTCCAAATCGACCCCGCAGGCGCGCATCACCGCCACCGCGTCCTTATCGTCGATCAGGGCAAGAAGGAGATGCTCCAGGGTAGCGAATTCGTGCCGGCGCTCGTTTGCCAGGGCGAGGGCCTGATGAAGCGTCTGTTCCAGGTTACGCGACAGCATGGGCTAATCCTTTTCAAGAGTGCATTGAAGAGGATGCTGATTTTTACGTGCGAAGTCCACTACTTGAGTCACCTTGCTTTCCGCGATCTCATAAGGATACACGCCGCAAATGCCAACCCCCCGCTGGTGGACATGCAACATGACCTGCATCGCATCCTCTTGTGACTTGCTGAAAAACCGCACCAATACATGAACAACGAACTCCATCGGCGTGTAGTCATCGTTCAGCATCAACACCTTGTACATCGACGGTTTCTTGGTCTCCGGCTTGACTTCGGTGATGACTCCCGTGGAGGGACCGCCGCCGATCGCATCGCCTTCATCGCCTCCGTTGAGACGGCTGGATAACGTCACCGGAAGAAGCGCGAATTTGTTTACCAAGACCTCGTCACTCACGATCATAGGGATCCGCTGAGTACCGTGCCGGATCAACTCCGGCACCCACATCATAAGGTGTTTACAATCCCCTTGTCACCCAAATCTGGCCCCTTGTCACCCAAATCGGGGGGCAAACCTCGGCCAAGGTGATTGTTTCACGCTTCAAAATAATCCGGCGGTGCCGGCAAACCCGTCTCCTTGGACCACCAGTTGGTAGCGGTCGATATCCTTGTCCTCCTGGCGGTCGGGCTGCCAGGTCTCGCGCGGTTTGTTGAAGGGGATCTTGGTCCCATCCAGCCGCTTCAGGATGCCGGCCAGGGTGACGCCAGCGAAACGGCGCGACGGATAGGCCCACACGTTGAAACGAAAGCGCCCCCCCTCGCAGGCCGCCGCCACCCAGAAAAAACTCCAGGACTGGACCCGCGTGCCTTGGGGCGCCGGCCGATGGAAGCCGCTTCTCCGGAGCGCCCGGCGCAAGCCCCGAAACGCGCTGCGGGAAAGCCGGGCGCGCACGATCTTGCCGCGCCAGGGGGAAAGCAGGTCGGTGAGCGGGATGGCGCGGGCGAAATCGACATCGCCCGTGACCTGGGTCTTGAGATCGGCGCCGTCGCGGCCGGCGGTAAAATCGTAGGTCCGCACCTGTTCCTGCCACACCGCGTTGTAGACGATGCGGTAGCGGTCGGCGGCGCCCTTGGTGCAGGTTGCCCTCAGATCATCGGCGTTGAGGTAGGAAAACCAGGAAAACGAGCGGCGCAGGGGGCTGTCTTCATCACCGGGCCGGTAGGCGCAGGCGGACAACCCCAACAGCACCGCGGCGGCAACCACGGGGACGGCGGATTTGAGCAGCTTGTCCATGGCTCCGAGCATAACAATGGCAAGGTGAACCAAATATGAATGGGCCCAACGGGCCGGCCGGGCCGGGTTTTAGGGGCCGGGGTGCGTTGCCGCCCTTGCCCCATACACCTCATGGCAAGCATGATGGGCGGCCATCAAATTTATTCAACTCGGCGGGAAAGTGCTCTAGCATGGCGCAGCTAGGAAAATCGCCACCTGCGGGGGTCGTTTGGCGCGTGTGAGTTCTTTGTGGGATGCACCCTTCCCCTCGCCCGTACCGTCGGCACGGTGGGCGGTGAAGCCTTTGCGCGCCCTCTTGCGCGGTGCGCTCTTGGCCTTGGTGATCCTGCCCTATGCCGGGGGCGCGGGGCTCGCGGCGGCCAAATATTCGTCCATCGTCATCGATCAAAAAACCGGCGCGGTGCTGCACGCGGTCAATCCCGACGCCCCCCATTACCCGGCATCGCTGACCAAGATGATGACGCTGTATCTGGTGTTCGAAGGGTTGAAGACCAAGCGCTTCACCCTGGACAGCCGCATTCGGATATCCCGCCGGGCGGCCCGTCAGCCGG
>SMXQ01000061.1 GCA_004356985.1 Alphaproteobacteria bacterium
CCGCCGGCGATGCCGAAGGCGCCGGCCAGGTTGGCGGCATTGGCGATGGACTTGGCGAAGATCCAGGTGATCGCCGCCGAGCCCACCAAAAGCCACAGCCCCGGCTCGGCGCCGCTGGCCGCGCGCCCGGTGAAGAACTGGATTGGGGTCACGGAAACCGGCGTCATCCGGAGAACGATCACGCCATAGGTGCCCAGCACGAACCAGGGCAGGACTAATTCAAGGGCCATGGATTCTGTCCTTGTGCTCTGGGGCCTCCGCCGCCGCGGCCGTGGGCGGGCTTAGGGCTGGTCCGCCGCCGCGCCGCCGTCGTCGCCGGGCTGCCGCGCAAAGCGCCGCGCCGCCTCGGCCAGCGCCTTGAGGCGCGCCTCCACCAAGCCGTTGACGGACCCGGCCGGGAAGGTGCCGTCTTCGCCGCGCGCGCCCGCTTCGCGCCCGGTCAGCAAGGCGATGCCCTGGTCGATGCTGTCGATGGGCCAGATGTGGAATTCGCCGGCGCCGACCGCTTCGATCACGTCCTTGCGCAGCATCAGGTGCTTGACGTTGGCGCTCGGGATCAGCACCCCTTGTTCGCCGTTCAGCCCCCGCATCCTGCAGATATCGAAGAAACCCTCGATCTTTTCGTTGGCGCCGCCGATGGCCTGGACCCGTCCGTGCTGATTGACCGACCCGGTCACGGCGAGGGATTGCTTGATGGGAAGCTCGGCCAGCGCCGAGAGCAGCGCGTAAAGCTCGGTGGAGGACGCCGAATCCCCATCGACGCCGCCGTAGGATTGCTCGAACACCAAGGAAGCATTGAGCGACAGCGGGGTGTCCTGGCAATAGCGTGCGCCGAGGAAGGCGGACAGGATCAACACCCCCTTGGAATGAAGCGGCCCGCCGAGCTCCACCTCGCGCTCGATATCCACCACCTGGCCGCGGCCGAGCCGCACCCGTGCGGTGATCCGCGTCGGCCGCCCGAAGGGGAACTTGCCCAGTTGCATCACCGCGAGGCCGTTGATCTGCCCCACCGCCTCGCCGCTGGTTTCGATCAACACCGTCTTGTCCTCGATCTGCTCGTAGGACACGTCGCGGATGCGGTCGGCGCGCTCGATCTTGGCATCCAGCGCCCGCGCGACGTCGGCGGCGGTGACGACGCCGTTGCCGTTGTTGCCGGCCCAGTAATCGGCCTCCTCCAGAAGGTCGGCGAGGGTGCGGATATGGGTGGTCATCTTGGTGGAATCCCCGGCCATGCGCGCGGCCTGCTCGATCACCCGGGCGACGGCGCCGGCATCGAAGGGCCGAAGTTCCTGGTGGCGGATCACCTGGGCCAGGAACTGGCTGAACAGGGCCATGTTTTCCGGGCTGCGCTCCCAGGTTTCCTCGAAATCCACCTCCACCTTGAAGAGCTCGCCGAATTCGGGATCGGACTGGGTCAGCAGGTAATAGAGCCGCCGATCCCCCAGCAGCACGATCTTGACGTCGAGCGGCGTCGGTTCCGGTTCCAGGGTGATGGTGGTGGCCACCGACATGATCCGCTCCGGGCTCTCGATGCGGATTTCGCGGGATTTGATGGCCCGTTTGAGCTCCTCCCATGAGAACGGCGCCATCAGCACTTTATGGGCATCGAGGATCAGGTAACCGCCATTGGCGCGATGCAACGCGCCGGGCTGGATCAGGGTGTAATCGGTGGTCAGGGTCCCGAATTGGGCGATATGCTCGATGCGCCCGATCAGGCTCTGGAGATTGGGCATATCCTCATAGATCACCGGCGCACCCGAGGTGGCGCCGTTATCAACCAGTAGGTTGACCTTGTATCGGTCGCGCCCGCCGCCGGCGGACCTTTCAGGCAACTGCGCCGTTGGCGCTTCCGCCGGTTTGCCATCGGGGCGCAGGAAATCCTCCGCGTGTTCGACGATATCGTCGCGCACCTGATCCAGGTAGTCCTGGATCTTGGGCAGGTCCTGGTAGCTGGCCTTGAGGTCGTCGATCAGGTGGCCCACCGCGAACAGGGTGGTGCCCCGGTTGAGCGCCCGCACTTCCTCGCGAATCTGGCGTTCCAGTTTGGGCATTTCGGCGAGCGCCGCGCGCAGCTTCTCCTGGAGGTCTTCGATGATCGCACGGGTGCGCTCCTTGGCCTCTTCGGGCAATTTTTCGAAGTCTTCGGGAGGGATGACCTGGCCGTCGCGAAGCGGCGCCAGCACGACACCGGCGGGGGCGCGGACGAGGGCGATGGAATTGGCCTCCGCTTCTTCCTGGACGCCTTGGAATATGGCGTCATGGGCCTGGCTGAAACGGTCTTCCAGCTCCTTGCGCTTGTCGCGGAACTCTTCGGTCTCGAACGCCCTGGGGATGGCCACCCCCACCAGTTCGACCAACTGTTCCATATCCTTGCGGAACGGCGCGCCGCGGCCGGCCGGCAACTGGATGAGATTGGGCCTGTGGGGCTGGGCGAAATTGTTGACGTAACAGGTGTCGGGCGGCGTCGGCAGGTGCGCCGCCCGGGTGTCGAGGAACTGGCGGATGACGCTGTACTTGCCGGTGCCCGACGGGCCGAGGGCGAACATGTTATAGCCCTCCTTGGTGATGCCGACGCCAAAGCGGATGGCTTCCACCGCCCGGTCCTGGCCGATGATCCGGCGCGGGTCCTCAAGCTCTTCGGTGGTCTTGAAACCGAGGCTTTGGGGATCGCACAATTGGCACAGCGCGTCCACGGTGAGAGGCGCGGGGGTGAGAGGCGCGGGGGTGAGAGCCGCGGGCGATCCGCCGGGCGTCTTCGCCATGGATCAGGCCTCCCCTTCGATGCGGGCCATTTCCTCGTCGCTGAGCCCGAAATGGTGGCCGCATTCATGGATCAGCACATTGCGGACCAGCCGCCACAGAGGTTCTCCGGTTTCGACCCAGTAATCAAGAAGCGGCCTGCGGTAGAGAAAGATCATGTCGAGGTCCGTCGGCACATGACCGACGCTCTTGCGGTCGAGGGACACCCCCCGGTAGAGGCCGAGGATATCGAACGGCGATTTCAGCCCCATTTCGGCGATGGTATCGGTATCGGGGAAGTCCACCACCCGGACCACCACGTCTTGCACGTGAAACGCCAAGCGTTGGGGAATGGTCGCCAAGGCATGGCGCGCCAGGGCCTCGATATCGGCCAGGCTCGGCGGGTCCATATGCGAGTCGGGGGACGGGTCGGGCATGGTGGGACATTAGTGCACCCACGGTGAGGGGCCAAGGGGGCAGAGACGCGCCCGGGATCACTATTGTGTAGAATTGTACTGATTTGGCCGGAATGTGCCCTAGCCGCCGCGCGCGTGGCGCCGGGCCCGGGTCAGGGCCAGTTCGCGCCGGGTGATGTAAGTGCCGCTGGCGACGATGATCACCGCCCCCATCACCGACCAGGCATCGGGGGTTTCGCCGAAGATGAAGATGCCGAGCGCGGTGGCGTAAAGCAGCCGCGAATAATCGAAGGGGGTGACGAAAGACGTTTCGCCGGTGGAAAACCCCTTGGTCAGCGCCGCCATGCCGACGGCGCCGACGATGCCGATCATGACCAGATAGGCCCACTGGACCGATGTGGGCGGAACCCAGACGACGATCCCCGGGACCGCGGTGAGGACGGCGCTGCCGACGGAAAACCAAATGATGATGGAAGACGTCGATTCTGTGGCCGACATTTTCTTGATGATGACGGCGATGGATCCCGCCGTCACCGCCGCCGTCAACGCGAACAGCGAAGCCGGGTCGAAGACCGCCGATCCCGGCCGCACCATCACCATCACCCCGGCAAAGCCCACCAAGGCGGCGGTGATACGCCGCCAGCCCACGGTCTCGCCCAGGAAAACCATGGCCAGCCCCACCGCGAACAGCGGCCGTGAAAAGACGATGGCGACGGTCTCGGCCAAGGGCAGGTGGGCGAAGGCGTAGAACACGCAGACCATGCCGAGCGTCCCCACCAGGGTGCGGAAAAGGTGCATGCCCGGCCGCTTGGTGCGAAAGCCGGCCCATCCCGAACGGGCCATGAAGGGCACGATCACCGAGATGGCGATGAGGCTGCGAATGAACACCATCTGCACCGCCGGGATGTCCCTGCCCAGGTGCTTGACCATGGCGCCCATTACCGTCAGAAGGCCGGCGGCAATGAGAATCCAGAACGCGCCGCGAAGATTGGCGGGCAACTCGCCCCATAGATTTCGCGCCGCCGCGACGGCGCGGGCGATCATAGCGAGCGCAGGGGCGATCACGGCGCGGCCCCTTCGCCAAGGGCCGGAATTGGCGCTTCGGGCCCGGCGGCGGCCCGGGCGGGGGCAGGGGAAAAATTCATCGCCGGCAATTTACGCCGGTTGGCACGCCAGGGCCAGCGCCAGCGCGGGCATCCGCCCGCCCCCGGTGGCGCCGAAAGGCCGGGCTTGCCAATCGGCGTCCCAGCGGTAATCCTTCGCCATGCGCGGCTATTTCGGAATCGGCGTCGAAGGCCTGTCCAAGCCCATGAACGCGGGCAATCTTTTCCGCTCGGCCCATGCCTTCGGCGCCAGCTTCCTATTCACCGTTGGCGTCCAATACCCCAGGCGCGCCGCCGGCCTGGCCGACACCTCCGATGCGCCCGCGGAGGTGCCGCTTTATGAATTCGCCACCACCGCCGAGTTGGACCTGCCCAGCGGCTGCCGGCTGGTGGGGGTGGAACTGATCGACGGCGCGACCGAACTGCCGAGCTTTCGCCATCCGCGCCAGGCGGCCTACGTTCTAGGACCCGAGCGCGGCACCCTGTCGGCGCCGATGCTGGAAAAATGTGCGTTCACGGTCAAAATTCCGACGAAATTCTGTATAAATGTGGCCACCGCCGGGGCGATCGTGATGTATGACAGGCTGATCAACCTGGGCCGCTTCGCGTCGCGTCCGGTGATGGCGGGGGGCGAACCCATCGGCCTGGCGCCCCATGTCGCGGGCGGGCCGGTGATCCGCCGCCGCAAGAGGCGCGTGGTAGGGACCGGGAGTAACGGGGCGCGCCCCAAGGGCGGGCCTGGATGAGAGACGGGATTTTAGGTGTGCCCATGGTTGGACGACAGATATTCTATGCCGTGATGGCCGCATTGGCGGGCTTGGCCGCGGCGCCA
This sequence comes from Alphaproteobacteria bacterium, assembly GCA_004356985.1. Classification (GTDB taxonomy): domain Bacteria; phylum Pseudomonadota; class Alphaproteobacteria; order SMXQ01; family SMXQ01; genus SMXQ01. The sequence continues at coordinate 5,091 of SMXQ01000061.1, forward strand.
TCGGATGGCCTTGCCAAGCCCGGCCGCCAGACCTTTCTCGGCCAGTTCGGCGCCTGGTATGCCTATCAACTGGCCGAATCCGGGGCGCGCATTTGTTACATGGTGAGCAAGCCGGTACGCTCCCGGGGCAAATACAAGAAGCGCGGCGACGTGGTTGCCTTCATCACCCATCGCCCCAGGGACGGGGAACGGGATGTGGTCAATTTCCAAGCGGGATATACCTATAAACCGGGCGCCAAGGTCACCGCCCGGATCGATAAGGAGAAGACCTATCGGCTGATGGCCGACCGCGACGCCGCCTGGTCCAAGAACGCCGCCGCCGACGAGATATTGGTGGCCGCCATGATCAAGGGCAATCGCCTGGTGTTGAAGGGGACATCCAAAAGCGGCACCGCCACCACCGACACTTATTCCCTCAAGGGCTTTGCCCGGGCGCACAAGCGCATCAACCGCGCCTGCAAGGCCCAATCACGCGGGTCAAAATGACCGAGACGCAATTCCAGGACCGCGCGTCGCAACCCGACGCGGACCCGGCGCCGGCGGCGCAAGCCACGCCATTGGTCGGCCTCGACCGCGACGATTTCGCGGCGATTATGGTGCGGCTCGACGAAAAGCCGTTCCGCGCCCGGCAGCTCTGGCATTGGGTCTATGGCCAAGGGGCCCGGGAATTTTCCGCCATGACGACCCTCGCCAAGGCCTTCCGCGCCCGGCTCCAAGGTGGCTTTTCACTCGACCGCCCCGAGGCCGTCGAAGATAAATTGTCGAGTGATACCACCCGCAAATGGTTGTTCCGTTTCGCCGATGGGGAACTCGCCGAAACCGTGTTCATCCCCAATGAGGAACGCGGCACGCTGTGTCTTTCCTCCCAGGTCGGCTGCACCCTCAATTGCGCCTTCTGCCATACCGGCACCCAACGCCTGGTCAGGAATCTCGAGGCCGGCGAAATCGTTGGCCAACTGATGGCGGCCCGCGACGCCATCGGCGAATGGCAATTGCCGTCGCAAGGCCGGCTCCTCACCAACATCGTCATGATGGGCATGGGTGAGCCGTTGTATAATTTCGATAACGTCGCCAAGGCGCTGAGAATCATCATGGACCCGGAGGGGCTGTCGATCTCCAAGCGGCGCATCACCTTGTCGACCGCCGGCGTGGTGCCGTTGATGGCCCGTTGCGGCGAGGAACTGGGCGTCAACCTCGCGGTGTCGCTGCACGCGGTCACCGACCAACTCCGCGATCAATTGGTGCCCATCAACCGCAAGTATCCCCTGGCCGAGCTCCTCGAAGCCTGCCGCGCCTATCCCGGGGCCCATAATGCGCGGCGCATCACCTTCGAATACGTGATGCTCAAGGGAATCAACGATTCCCCCGCCGACGCCAGGGCCCTGGTGCGGCTTTTGAAGGGCATTCCCGCCAAGACCAACCTGATCCCCTTCAATCCCTGGCCGGGGGCGCCCTATGAATGTTCCACCAGGCCCGCCATCGCCCGGTTCGCGAAAATCGTCAACGACGGCGGCCTGTCCGCGCCGGTGCGCTCACCGCGCGGCCGCGATATCCTGGCCGCCTGCGGCCAGTTGAAAACCGAGAGCGTGCGCGTGAGGCGCCGCAGGCCGGCGCCGCCCGACCACGCCCAAGCGCCATGACCGCCGGGGGCCTATCGATTTGGTAAAGGATGACTGATTCAACGTCTTGTGATAGGTTCGCGCCGAGTTTAGGCCGGGGTACGTGCGCGTGTGGCGGTCACGGCGGTCGTCAAAGAGGGGATAAAGTCATGAAAATCCGCAAATTTATCGTCGGATTCGCTTGTGTTGCCCTCGTGGCCATGGCGGGGACGGCGGCCACCGCCGAGGGCCCCGCGAAGCACAAGGGGTTTTACGTCTCCGGTGCCTTGGGGGCGAACTGGGCCAAAGATTCCGATGTCAGCGGCGCGGCCAGCGGCGATATCGATTTCGACGTGGATTGGGTTGGGGCCGTGGCCGTCGGTTATGGGTACGGCAACGGACTTCGTATGGAAGGAGAATTGTACCACCGGCGCAGCGAGGCCGACGATCTCTCGGGCAAGGCTACCGTCAACGGCTTCATGTTCAACGTTCTCTATGATTTCGACGTCAGCCGCCGTTTCATCCCCTATATCGGTCTGGGCGCGGGTCTCGCCGTGGTCCATTTCGATGATATCTCGCCGATCGGGGGCTCCTCGGTGGATGACGAAGACAACGTCTTTGCCTGGCAGGCCATCGCCGGCGTCGCCATCCCGCTGCGCGACCGCTTGGACCTGACCGCCGATTACCGGTATTTCGACGCCGGTGACGTCGACGTACACACCTCTGCCGGCAGCCGTCTCAACTCCGAATACGCAAGCCACAGCGTCATGATCGGCCTGCGCTACCGCTTTGCCGCGCCCAAGAGGATGCCGCGTCCGCGGCCGGCCGCCGTGGTGGCGCCGCCGTTGCGGCCCATGGCGGCACCGGCGCCGCGGCGGGTCGCCAAACCGAAACCGAAACCGGCGCCGGCGGCGCGGTCCTTCATCGTGTTCTTCGATTGGAACAAGGCCGATATCCGTGGCGATGCCCAGTTGGTGTTGGAAGCCGCCGCCGCCTATTCCAAGCGCCGCGGTTTGGTGCGGGTCAATCTCACCGGCCATGCCGACCGCTCGGGCAAGACCGGCTACAACATGAGGCTGTCCCTGCGCCGC
>SMXQ01000062.1 GCA_004356985.1 Alphaproteobacteria bacterium
CCTATTCCACACCCGTGCTTTTCCCTAGAAAATGTTTACCTTGGATCACCATTTCTTACCATTGGTGCGTTTCGATGCGCCGGCGCGAAGACACCTCACCGGCGGTCCCGCAGCGGAAAACCACGTTAACCTTATGTCCGCTTTTAGCCAAAAGCGGACATTAGCCCCCTATCAAATTGTACCCTGCCAGTGTCTCCGGCGCACCGAGTGCTCTATCTGAGGCCCCCATTTGGATTGGGGGCTCTCGCTGTCTATCAAACCGCAACGATGCTACCGTCTTCGGTGTTTGGGAGGAGCCGTCTGGGGAATCCCAGTTGAGCCTAAGCTCACCCACCTTAATCCGCCTATAGGAGGAGAGTCATGAACGATGGGAAACGTGACGGCATCCGGATCGTTGCCGTATTGGGGACCGCTCGGCCAGGGAACTATACCGCCAGGGCCCTAGCCCTGGTGACCGACGAGATCGAAAAACGGGGCGATATCGCGCTCGATGTGATCGACCCCGCGGGCATGGACCTCCCCTTCCCGGGGATGGATCCCGATGCGCCTGATGCGAAGGCGCTTCAGGAATTGGTGTCCCGCGCGACGGGGGTGGTGTTCTCCACGCCCGAGTATCACGGCACCTACTCCGCCATGACCAAGCTGATCCTGGAAAATTTGGGCTTCCCTTCGGTTCTGGCGGGAAAGCCGGTGGGCCTGTTAGGGGTGGCGGCGGGCCAGATCGGGGCCATTAAGGCGCTGGAGCATTTGCGCAGCGTGTTGTCCCATATCGGCGCCATCGTCCTACCCGGTCCGGTCTCGGTGGCGGGCGTACAGCAGGTCTTCGACGAGGACGGGCGCTGCCTCGATGAGCGAATGGAGGGCCTGATCCGTGGCGTCGCCACCAATCTAATCGACTACATCCATTCCAACATCTGCCCGCGTGTGGCCCTGGAACAATTCGTGCGCGAGGAAGCCGAGCGCCGCATCGCCTGACAGAAGGACCGGTCATTCCGGCGTTAATCTAATGTCTGCTTTTAGCCAAAAGCGGACAGAAGGAATCCAGCCTGATCAGCCCTTCCCTCAAAACCGATTTGCACTAACATGGGAAACGGGACGCGTCATGAAAACAGCGGGGATGGGGACTCATGGCGGACACGGAACGGGCTGGAAGGGCGGGAGGCGAGGCGTCTGCGCCCGGCGATCTGGTCATCGCCAAACAGGGCCATTTTTACGTCGGCGGGCACTATCATGAGACCAAGGATGGTGGCCATATCCGGGCCGGCCAGGCCCATGTTGAATACCAGATCCCGGCCAAGGCGACCGAGCCCTATCCCATCGTCATGATCCCCGGCGGCAACCAGAGCGCCACCTGCTTCACCGCCACCCCCGACGGGCGCGACGGCTGGGCCCAATATTTCCTACGCCGGGGCTATGGGGTCTACATCATCGACCAGCCCGGGCGCGGGCGCTCCGCCCATCACCCGGAAATCCAAGGCGGACTGCGCTTGTCCGACGCCGAGGACATCTCCCGGCGTTTCACCGCGCCGGCGCGGCACAAGCTCTACCCCCAGGCGGAACGCCACAGCCAGTGGCCCGGCGAGGGCATCCCCGGCGATCCGGTCTTCGATGCCTTTTACGCCTCCCACCTTACCAACCTCGCCGAGCGCGAGATCATCCAGCACCACAACCAGGACGCCGGCGAGGCCCTGTTGGACGAGATCGGGCCGGCGATCCTGTTGACCCATTCCCAGTCGGGCACCTTTGGCTGGCTTATAGCCGACGCCCGGCCCGGCCTGGTCAAGGCCATCGTCGCCGTCGAACCCGGTTGCCCCGTCGGCTTCATCGAGCCCAAGGGGCCGCCCGACTGGTTCGCCCATTCCGGCGTCGAGCGGGTCTGGGGCCTGGCGTCGATCCCCCTGACCTACGACCCGCCGGTGGGCGATCCCGCGGAGCTTCGATTCGTGCTCGAGGACGTCGCCACCGGGCCCGAACTGGCGCGGTGCTGGCTCCAGGCGGAGCCCGCGCGGGCTCTTCCCAACCTCGCCGGCCTGCCCGTCGCCGTGATCTCGTCCGAGGCGTCGTTCCACACTGCTTTCGACGCCGGCACGGCGCGGTTCCTACGCCAGGCGGGGGTGGACGCCACCTACGTGCAACTCGCCGATCTCGGCATCTTCGGTAACGGCCATATGATGATGCTGGAAAAGAACAGCGACGAGGTGGCCGGGGTCATCGCCCGATGGCTCGCCGATCACGTTACCGCAAGCAGCTGACACCATCGGCGGCGGCAGGTAACGGCTACTTCGCCTTCCTTTGGTGGTGCGATCCCCAGCCTTGCCGTTAACCTGATGTCTGCTTTTAGCCAAAAGCGGACATAAGGATTCAAGCCAGATCAAGCCTTCCCTCAAAGCCCTTTTGGAATAACATAGAGTATGGCCCCGTCAATGGGGGCAGGCTAGGCAGGCCCTGCCGCTGTTTAAAGTCTCGCCCCCCGCCGGGGGCGACCCACCCTCAAGGTCAAGGTTACGGTCAAGGGCGGGCACGGCCTGGGGACATTTCCTGTCAGGCTGCCGCGTGGATGCTTCCACGATGGCGTTCCACCCAGTCCAGAATCAGGGCATTGGTTTCATCCGGCACTTGCCAGAAATGGCCGTGTGTTTGCCCCTTGAGGATGACTTGCTCTGCCCCCGGTATGCGGTTGATCAAGGCTTGGCCCTGGCTCACGTGGTTGCTTCCGACGGTATCGTTGTCACCGATCATGACGAGGGTTGGCATGGAGATATCGCCAAGGCGGTGGGTGCCTTCCCATGAATGGCGCGCCATGATCAGCCGCAAGAACGCCGGCCAGCGCGCATGTTGTTCCCAAACCATGTCAAAGAAGGCGCGGACCTTGTCGGGATGCTGCTTCCGGTAATCATCGGTGAAATAGGTCGAGGTTTCACAGACTTCATCGCGAACATATTCTTCGAAGCCCATCTCAACCAGTTCATTGACCATGCGGTATGGCAGCCCGGGGATGCATTCCTCGCCGGAGCGTATGGCCGGGCCGGAACCGCTGGCGGCGAGGATCAGGCTACACACCCGGTCAGGGTAGGCCAGCGCCAGGGCAAGTCCGATGCGGCCTCCCATCGAATGCCCGAGGACATGCGCGGATTCGAGGCCCAGATGGTCCAAAAGAGCCGCCACATCGCAGGCCATCTGTTCGATTGTATAAACGCCTTCCGGGGCTGAAGTGCGCCCGCAGCCACGCTGGTCAAAGGTAATGACCTGGAGATCCTGGGAAAGGGCAGGGACCTGAGAGGAATCCCAGACGTTGCCGCCAAAGGCCGTGCCGGGGATCAGGACGATAGGATCGCCCTGCCCATGAGTTTCATAGTAGAGCTCGATCCCAGTGCTTATCCGTTGCTTGGGCATGATATTTTCTCCCTCTTGATTATTTGCAGTCGATCTTCAGGGCTTTTTGGGCGCCCTTGACGGTGAAGGTGCATTTCATGCCGACTTTGAGAGCCTTGCGCTTGGCCATGTTGCCGGCAATGGTGACCTTGGTCTTGCCGCCCACACGCAGCTTCCCCTTACTGCCCTTGCCCTTCCATTTCACGCGCTTGCCGCCGCGCTTGGTATTGGTGATCTTGCCCTTATGGACATAGGTTTTAATAACAGCCTTGGATATCTTTATGTTGTTGGTTCGCGAAAGGGCATCAGCTGCATGCTTGATCACATCAGCCGGGAGGGCATAGAGGCCCGCTATCAATTTCTGGATATCCTCACCGGACCCCGGATTGATGGGAAGGCGGCCTCTCTTGGCCTCCTTAAGAAACGTCTCGTCCTTCATGGTGGCCTCGAACGCGGCCCGCAAGGCGGCGACCCGGTCGGCGGGGACTTTCGGCCCCACGGCAAAGGGGCGGCCCATGGTCAGGGGCGCAAGAATGACACTCAGGGCCTTGCGATCCCTATCGTTCTTGATGAATTCGGTCACCAAGGGAACGTCGGCAAGATCCTTGTGCTTGGTCATGGCAATTTGGATCGGGAACACGATTTTCTTCTGTTCCAACCATTTCCCGGCCGTCGACGTAATGGACGACCATGACCAGGCACAGCGACCGTCAACTTCACCCCGTTCCATGGCCAGGTTGATATCAACCCCGCCGGGATAGCCGGTGATCATCCGCAGGTTTGTCCCTAGAAGATTGTTGAGCATCATGGCGTATTCACCGCCCGCACCCGTTCCCGTGGCACCAACGATGGGGTTCTTCTTGAACAAATCGTCGATGGTCTTGATGGGTGAGGTGTGCCAGAAGACGCAAAGGCTGGTTTCCTGATTGGCGGATCCAAGCCAGTTGAACTTGTTGGCTTTGAACTTGGCTTTCTTGTTGCCGATCAGGTCTTCAAGGGGAATCTGGCGGCCAATTATGGCAAGGTTGGTGCCATCCTGTTTGAAGGTGTTGTAGATGGCATTGGCGAGACGGAGCCCACCGGCACCGGGATAATTCTTGGAAACGATGCGCGGGTTTCCGGGGATGTGGCGTCTCATATGTCGGGCCACAGTCCGCGCGTAACGGTCATATCCACCGCCTGCGGAATGGCCGATATACATGGCCAATATCTTGCCCTTGTAAAAATCCGAAACGCCGCTCGCCGCGGCGGGCGCGGCACCCGCGGCCAACATGGCAAGGCCGGCGCAAACAAAGGTATAGCGATTTGATCGATTCATGGGTGATCTCCCTATATTTGTTTACAGGACTGATTGTTCAGCGTGCGGTTTGTGCATTTTGTTTAGCGTACTCGATTCATACTTTCCTCGCCTAGAAAAGTTAAATTGCGCGTCCGTCCGGAGGGGGAGCGGTCGGGTGTTCAGGAGGCTACCCCGGCGGCGAAGGTGCGGTTCACAATCAAAGAAATTTAATTCGGGATGGGGTTGACCTGACCCCCTGAAATCGGTCCGGTTTCTATGCTAGTCGATAAGGGTATTTGAGGGCGGGCCCGGTCCGGTTGAAACCCTCCAATAGCAAGAGTGAATCTGACTGAAAAGCCTCGTTTTGAGTTTAACCTGATGTCCGCATTTGGCTAAAAGGAGACATCAGGTTAACGTCCACGTCATGGCCTAAGTGGTGATGTGGGCAACCCAAGGCAGGACGGCCGCCGGTTGCAACAAAAGACGGAAACGGTGGCGGCCTGTTTTGCGGGTGCGACGACCATTCACGTGGAAACCAAGACAGCCCATCCTAAAATAACGAC
>SMXQ01000063.1 GCA_004356985.1 Alphaproteobacteria bacterium
AAAACCTTGACCCCGGCGAGATCGGCCAGCCGCGCGCCTTCCTCCCATGTGGAATGGCCCCAACCGCGGCGTTCTTGGAACTCGGCCTCGGTAAAGGTCGAATCGTAAATCATGATATCGGCATCCATGACCAATTTAAGGATGTTTTCGTCGGTTTCGCCGGGCACGTGCTCGGTATCGGTGACGTAGCAAATCGATCGGTTGTCGAAATTGACGCGGTATCCCGTCGCCCCATCGGGATGGTTCAACGGCGCGGTCTCGACGGCGATCCCCGGGCGCGGCGCGAAGCCGCCGCCGGGGCCGAATTCCTTGAAATCAAGCGCGGCCTTCAAGGCGTCCAAGGGCAGTGGGAACAAGGGCGCCTGCATCATCGCGCCGATCGCGCCGCGGAGGTTGTGTTCGCCGTCCAAATGCCCGGCCCACAGGGTGATGGACGCGCCCGAATCCTGCGCCGGCAGGAAGAACGGCAAGCCGATGAGATGGTCGATATGAGTATGGGAAAAAAGAATGTCGAACGCATCCACGCCGCGTTCGCTCAGGTCCTTTCCCAGCCGCCGAACGCCGGTGCCGCAATCCAGCACCAGGACATGGGGACCGCAGTTGATCTCGACGCAAGAAGTATTGCCGCCGTAACGGATGGTCTCCAGGCCGGGACAGGCCAGGGAACCGCGCACGCCCCAGAAGCGGAGCCAGAACTTTTCATCCTGCAGCATCACTCGGCCCGCGCCCATTGATTGGCCCAGATTCCATGTTAGTCCAAAAGGGCTTCGAGGGAAGGCCTGATGCGGGCGGCGCCCTCCGGCAAGCACGGGCCGGGCCGGCCAATTCCATCATCGGCGCCGCGGGCGCGGGGCGGCTCAGGCCGGTGTCCCACCGGGGTCGTCCAATCCTGGGCCAGCCAACCCAAGGGCCCGGAAATTGGCTTCGGTGGCGGCATCGAAGCGGAGCCCCTTGGCGCGCGCCGCCCCATGCGCCGCCCGGGCCACCGCAAGGAAGCCCTCGAGCTCGGAATCGACGGTGATGCGGATGCCGGGCCCGGCCAGGCGCAGTTCCATCAACCCCGATCCGGGCGCCGCCCGGCGCGGCGAGAAATGCCGCAGCCGGACGCCGGCCAGGTCCGCCCAGTCGAGACCCTGCCCGCCCCGGGCGAAACCGGCGGCCGAAAGCGTGAAGCGCGCCACCTGGCGGCGGCCCGTGCGGAGCGCCAGGAATCCCGCCAGCCCGGCCACGATCCCCAAGATCACCATGGCCGTTGTCCCCGGCCGGGCGAAGACGAAGGGCGTGAGGGCGATCGCCAGGCCGGCGGCCGCCAACAGGTAATCCCGGACCAGGGAGCGCGGGGGATAGCGGTGCTCGGTGGAGAGCGTGTCCGGGCGTGGACCGGGCGGCGGCGTGTTCATGACGTCATGGCGCCCTGCCCGGCGGGAGTGGAGCCAGGGGTGGGGGGGGTACGCCGATAAACCGGTGGGCTGCCCGGCCGGGCGCCTCAACGGACGACGAGGGTGTCGTGGTCGCTCCGCCCCTCGGTGATGCCGCGCGCCTTCATCCAGTCGTAGGTCCGCGTGAACAACGTCTCGTCGTAGTAATCGACGTGCTTGTAGCGCACGAAGGCGCGCGAAAGCTCGTTGGGTTCCAACGCGCCGTTGGTCCGCGCGGTTAGGTGATGGGCATATTTGTAGAAATCCGCGTTGATCCTATCGACCGCCTTGTTCTCGGCCTCGTAATAGGCTTTGCGCTGCTCCGGCGTGAGTTTGGGACCGACCACCTCGCCGCCGCGGTAGAACGATGCCGCGACGATGTGCGCGCCGTCCTTGAGGCCGAGGCTGATGAACGGCTCCATCACCGTCACCGCGCGGTACTGGCCGCTCTTGAGCCCGGCGTAGCGCATCTGCGGCAGGCCGCCCTGGGCGATGTTGACGTGCTCGGCGCCGAGCGCGCTCTCTAACATCTGCAGCGTCGTGAAATGCGACCCGGTGGATTCCTGGACGGCGACCGGAACGTCGGCCAAATCGCGGGGGGTCTGCAGCGTCTCGTCGAAGGTGAGGATCGCCTGGGCCGCCACGGCCGCCCTGAGCGCCGCGATGTTGCCGCCACCCGAGCCGCGCTCGATGCGGTCGATGGAAGCCCATTCGCAGACGTTGTAGCTGTCGGCCGAACCGTTTTCGAACAGGTTTTCCTTGAGCCTCGATAACACGGGCTTATCGGCGCTGTCCTTCTCGCGGTCTTCATAGGTGGCGACGAATTCCACGTTAAGGCCTGCCTCGGCGAACAGCCCTTCCTCGATACCGACGATCACCGGCAGGTCAAAGATGGGATTGTTCGGGGCAATCCGCACGGTCTTCAGATCAGATATCATGGCCTTCCTCGTCTTCCGGTGGCGGAATGGGAACCCGCCGATGTGCCGGCGAAGACACACCCTGGCGTAAGGCTACCGTTGCCCCTTGAGGGGAGTCAATCGCAACGGATTCCTTTAGCCCAATGCAAACCCACGCGAAACCGCCCCTGGGCATCAAGGCCGGGTCATTGGCCCGACCCGGAATCGAGCGCCGTGCGGCGCTTGGCCAGTTTCTTGCCGGTTTCGAAATAACGTCCGGTCACCGCCAGTTCGGCCTCTTCGGCGTTCTCCTCGGTCCATTGGGACAGCGGATAACCATACCAGGGATCCTTCAAGTCAAGTTCAGGAAGCTTAAGCGCCTGCCAGCGGGTCCGCGCGGCCTCCATGAAGTCCCGGCGTGGCAGGGATACCGGGAGATAGGGATGTTTGCGACAGGCGTTGATCAGCAGCGCCGAGGCCCCGGCCCCGTCAGGATCGTCCGTGTCGGTCCCTTCGATATTCCCCGGCATGGAGGGATCGAGACGGGGAACCTTGCCGCGGATGATCTCGGTGTCGCGGTGGGGCTGCATGGCGTAGGCGAGCGCCCATAGGACCGCGTCCATGGAATCCGGATCGACGTCTGAATCGACGGCAATGAATATCTTGCCCAGTGACGGGTCGAAGCCGGCCGCGGCCCGCAGCGCCTCCCGCGCCTGGCCTGGGGCGGGTTGATCCAACTGGATCACGAACATCATATTGCAGCTCGCCATTTCCTGGCACGCCACCTTCGTCACCGAGGGGATATTGCAGGCATCACGGAGGTGATTGAGGTAGATCGAATCGAATGCCACCTTGCGGATCACCGTGCTTTCGCTGGGCGGGAACTCGCTGATGATGCCCTGGTAGACCGGCGCGGGCCGGTGGGTAATGGCGCGGACCTCGAACACCTTTTCCATCTTGCGGGGGCCGAGATAGCCGCTGGCCTCGCCGAAGGGTGCCTCGGGCTCCAGAATGTCGATGCGAATCTCACCTTCGATGACGATCTCGGCAAAGGCCGGAACCAGCAAATCCACCGTTTCCGCTTTGACGACCTCGATGGGCGCCCCGTTCAGCGCCCCCGCCAGGCCGTATTCATCCACCCCATAGGGAACCTTGCTGACCGCCGCCAGCATAAGCGCCGGCGGTCCCCCGATGAAAATTGCGGCCTCGAGCGGGCGGCCCAGGCGACGGGCCTTTTCCCAATGGATGGCCAGGTGCTGGGTAGAAACATCGGTGGCGCAGCCGATCCGGTCGGGCGCCTTGATCATCCCACGATAGATGCCGAGGTTGTAATCGCCGTTCTCCGGGTCACGGGTCACCCAGACCCCCGCGGTGATGAAGGGCGCGGGGTCGAAGCCGGGCGTGGAAATCAAATGGGGGAACCGATCGACACCGTCACCCAGGTCCGGGGCCTTGATCACGACTTCCTTGACCGGCGCCTGGTCGCGGGGAACCGGGCGGGAGGGAAAGGGGTTGCCATGGGCCTTGGCCCAGGTCGCGGCGATATCCTCTGGCGCTACGCCGAGGGCCGCGGCATAGACCGCGCGCGAGCTTCCCAGCGCCCCCAGGGCCACCGAGGCGTCGAATTTGCGCCCGGTCGAATCGGTGACGTTGCGAAACCAAAAGGCCTTGCGCCGGGGCTCGGGCAGACCGCGAAACTGAAGGCGTACCAGGGACACCAGTTCTGTGTCCCGTCCGATGGGCTCGTCGATCACGTGCAAAAGCTCGCGGCGGGCCAGTTCATCGAGGTAGGCGCGGACATCGCGATAGGGCATGTTGACACTCCCTGTCCCGGGGGCGGCGTTTCCCAGCCGATCCGCCCCTTGTTGGGTTTGTTCAGTCCGTCTTCGGCAACCGGCCGGTGGTGTCGTAGCCGGCGAGCGCCTCGTCCACCAGGCGCCGGCTCGTCGCGAAATCGTAGTTCCGGTACATGGCCATCTTCACCACGAACGGCGCGCCGGCGTAGAATTTTTCGTATTGGTCGTGGCGACCCGCGAACTCCGATCCCACCAAATCCCAGGCCAGTTTCATCAGCTTGACCCTTTCTTGCGCCGAATGGTCCGGCGATTGGATGTAACGCTCGATATCGGCGCGTATATCCGGATTGGCGAAATCCGCGACACTGGACGGAAGCTGGATCAGGCCGCCGCCGCACAGCTCTCGCAACAGGTTCAACATCTTCGGATAGATCTCGCTCTGCATCATCATTGCCGCATAGAGCGCCTGGCGGCCTGGCTCGACGTAGCCGTTGGCGGTGGTGGTGGCGGTGGCGATCTGGGCGTCGACCAATCCTTCGTAGGCGCTGGCCTGGACCGCCAGGTCGGCCAGCAAGGCTTGGACCGGCGGCAGGGCTGCCACGCCGTTCATTTCTGCGATCCGCTGCGCCACCCCGACCATGAAGCGGAGCTTGGTGGTGAACCGGATCTGGGCCTGATTGTTGCCCATCACATGGGCCGGGGTCGCCCACCATTGATCCCGGCAGATGTCGATGTTCTTGTAGACGAACACCTGATCCCAGGGAACCAGTACGTTGTCGTAGACCACCAGGGCGTCGTTTTCGTCGAAACGTGACGCCAAGGGGTAGTCGTAAACGCTGCTCGCCGCTTGGCCATAGGAGCGGCGCGAATAAATGCGGACGCCCGGCGCGTTGCAGGCAATGGCGACGTTAATGGCGAAATTCTCGTCCCCCGGGCCCAACGGCCGGATGGTGCTCAGAAGCACGTAATCGGACAGCGCCGTGCCGGTGCCGAGCATCTGTGCGCCCCGGATGACGATGCCGTCATCCCGTTCTTCGACCACGCCGGCGTAAAGGTCTGACGGGTTCTGCTGATGGGCCGGTTTGGAGCGGTCGATCTGGGGCGGCACGATGGTGTAGGTGATGTAGCCGTCGTGATCGCGCAGGAACTCGTAAAACTTGACCAGGTTATCGGCGAACCGTGTGTTGCCGTCCTCGATAAACACTTCCGGGGCCATGGCCCAACCGACGAAGAAACCGGCGACGTGGTCGGGGCTGCGGCCCATGAACCCGAAATTCGATTCCGAAAGCTTTTCGATGGCGCCACGCCGGGCCACCAGGTCGTCTCGTGATCGGGGAAGCTGCCAGCTTCGATTGACGGGCACCCCCGTCGCCGGGGACGGATAGGTCATGAGCTCCCGGTTGGCGGGATCACAGGCGATGTCGTAAATGTTGGCGATTGAATGGACCGCTTCGGCGAAGGCTGGATGGGTGGTGACGTCGCTTACCTCCTCGCCGTCGATGAACACGCGGCGGCCATCGTCTTGCAAGGCTTGGATATAGTCCTCTCCCCTCCGCAATCCGCCAGGAAATCGATTGTCGGCTTCATAACTCGCAGGCATGGGCTTTGCACCTTGTTTCGTGTTTGTTGTCCCCGATCGCGATCCGGTGATGATCGGTTGGTCAGCCGCCCTCCGAGGGCGCGAATGGTTTGATGTGGAGGTCTTCCCCTACGTCAATCTGCATGAGATCCTCGCCGACCTCGAGGGGGCCGTCGTACTTCGCCCGTGTGGCGGGGATCAGGTCTTCTGCTTGTGCGCTGCCGAAGAGCAACAAATGGGTGTAGACCGCGAGCCGGGGCTTGACGCGTGCAAAAACTTCGCCGGCCTGCTCTGGGAATGTATGATTTCTGCCAATTCTCCGGATCAGTTCCTCATTTTCCACCGCGGCGCCCGCCGCCATGGTGACTTCATGAATCAGCAAGTCGGTTCCCTCGGCGTGACGGATGAGATTTTCGTTGAAGGTCGTATCCCCCGATATCACCGCCGAGTGGCCCCGGTAGTCGATGCGATACCCGAACGCCATGAGCGCTTCACCGCCGTGATCCACCTTGAACACCGTCACCTTTACGCCGCCCTCGTCGTAAACCAACCCTTCCGATATTTCCGTTGCCTCAAGTTTCACGCCTTCGGCGGGGTAGTTTTCACTTCGCACACGGATATCGGTAGCAAACGCGAGCGGAAGATGCTCTGCCATCTGCCGGGTCCCCTCGGGCCCCCAAACCTTCAGCGGAACACTGCGTTTGCCCCATGGCCGGCCAATCCAGCCGGTAAGCCAAAGGTCTACAAATCCAACGACGTGGTCCGAGTGGTGGTGGGTGAGAAAAATGCCGGTGATGTCGGCGAAGGGGATCTGCAATTGGTGCAACCGCTGCATGGCGCCGCGCCCGGCATCGAAGATGAACTTCTCAGGCCCAACCTCGACCAAGGTAGCGGGGCCAAACCGATTCAACACCGGTGGCGGGGCTCCCGTGCCCAGGAGGGTCACCCGGAAAAGGTCTCTAGACAATCCTGCCATATTTCGATCCTGAATGGTTGGGTTCTCGCCGGCTCGCGTTTTTTACTGCCTTACCGCGGCATTCCCCTGGGACATGCTCGCTTATGGCGAGCCCCCCTAGGGTGTGCTAGACGGCGCACGGCGGTGATGGGTCGCCTGCTCGTAGGCGTAGGCGAAGCGGATCATGTTGGCGTCGTCATAGGGGCGGCCCAGGAAGGTGATCCCGGCGGGCAGGTTGTCCGCCGTGAATCCCGCGGGCACGACGATCGATGGAACGAAGACTAAGAACGTGTTGATGTGCGGCGCGCCCTTGGCGCTGACATAGGGCGGATTGATGCCGTCGCTGATCAGTGTCGGCTGGTGCTCCACCGCCTTGTGGACGATGGCATCGAGCCGGTGATCCGCCATGACCTGCAACATCCGGGTCATCAACGTCTCGCGCGCCTTGAGGGAATCGTAGTGCGCCCCTGGCGGTTTCAGGCGCGCGAAGCGGTCGCGGGTGTGTTGCGATGCCTGGGCGAATTTTGGCGAGGCCAGGAGTTCTGCCAGCGAGCCATAGGGCGCATTGGCGCTGCCCGCGAGATAGACCTGAAACGCACGTTCGCCGACCTCTGGGTTATCCGCCCGTTTGGCCAGCAGCGCCGCGACGTCGGGGATGATGATGGGATCGACGATTTCCGCGCCCAAAGCACCCAGGTCGTCCACCGCCTTGTCGAACACTTGGCCGATCATGTCGAAATCGTCCGAACCGGGCTCCGAATTTCGCGCCATGGGCTCCCGCAGAATGCCGATGCGCGCGCCGGCCAGCGCGCCAGCGGCGAGGGAATCGGCGTAACTGGCGGGCCCGTGGCCGACGCCGTGGGCGGTGAGGGGGTCGTCCGGGTCGTAGCCGACCATGGCGTCGAGGAGAACGGCTAAGTCCGCGACACTGCGCGCCATGGGCCCGAGCGACCCCGCGGTGGAGGGCCAGCCGGCAAACACGCCGGTCCGGCTCACCAACCCCGCGGTCGGCCGCATGCCGGCGACGCCATTCCATATGGCGGGCCGGCGGATCGAGGCAAAGCCTTCTTGGCCCACGGCGAGGGCGCAAAAATTCGCCGACACGCTTGCCGCCGATCCCCCCGACGATCCGCCCGCGGTGCGCTCCAGGTCATAGACGTTGCGCGTGGACCCGAACAGCGAACCGTGGGTGTCGCCGGCGCCCATCTCGCCTAGGGTCGCCTTGCCGAGGAAAATTGCCCCGGCCTCTTTCAGCTTGGCGACCACGAAGGCGTCGCGGCCCGGCCTGTGGTCCTCGAACAGCACCGAGCCCAAGGTGGTCGGCATCTCCTTGACGTCGGCCTGGTCCTTGATGATGACGGGAATCCCGTGCAAGGGGCCGGCAAGGCCCGAGTCCTTGAGCGCGGCATCGAGCTTCTCGGCTTCTTCCAGGGCGTGAGGATTGAGCGAGATCAGGGCGTTGATGGCCGGCCCTTTCTGGTCGTAGGCATCGATTCGATCAAGATAGGTCTGCACCAAACGCCGCGCGCTCAACGCACCCGACCGGTAGGCCACGTGAATGTCGGCGATGGTCGTCTCGAGGACATCGAAGGTTTTGGATGCGGCCAAGGTTTTAGCTCCTATCGCGGGTCGCGGAGTATGTCGGGATGGCCGAATTTTGGGCCGGCTCGGCGTTGTCGCGCTGCCGTGAGACCGTAGCCGGGTTCACACGTTAGTTCCAGGCAGGATTAAACCTGA
>SMXQ01000064.1 GCA_004356985.1 Alphaproteobacteria bacterium
AAATTCCCCTGCCGGAACTCTCCATTGCCCGGCGCCGCGCCGCGCCGGTCCGCAAGCCTATTCAGATTGGCTCTTTCAAGGAAGGGCCAGTGTCGAGATCGATCGCGCGGCGCGCACCCAAGCATCCGCGCTGGGAGGCTCTAGCCAAATTCGTCTGAATAAGCCCCCGGCCAGAGGCCGGGGGCTTTCTCGGTAAGCGGCGTCTGATCTAGCCCTTGCAGTCGACTTTCTTGGCCTCCGAACCGGGGCCGGGATAGGTGAAGGTGCAGGTCATGCCGACCTTGATGGCCTTGCGCTTGGCCTTCTTGCCGTTGACGGTGACCTTGGTGCGCGAGCCCGACACCTTGGCCTTCACGTCCTTGCCCTTGTAGCTGATGAAGATGCGCCGACCGCCGCGCTTGGTGGCGGTGACCTTGCCGGTGTGCTTGGCCATCTTGAACACGATCTTCTTGATCACGCCCTTGTACTTGATCAGGTCCTTGACCCGGTTGATGATGGCCTTGGGTGCCGCGGCGAGGTCGGCGATCATCTGCTGGACCTCTTCCCCGCTGATCGGGCTGACGTCGCGGCCCTGCCTTTTGGCGTCGCTGACGAAGGCGGGATCCTTCATGGTATCCATGAAGGCCTTGCGCAGCGCCTTGACCTTGACGGCGGAGACCCCGGGACCCACCACATAGGGCCGGCCCATGGCCTTGGAGGTCAGCATCAGCTTCCACCAGACCTTGGCTTCCTCCACCGTGTACTGGGGCAGGACATGCTTCCTGTCGACGATGTCCATGATCATGGGCACGCCCATCTTGGTCATCTCGGGAAGCGGCTTCAGAGAAATCTGGGCCAGGACCCTGAGCTTGGGGAGGAAGGCGGGGCCGGCGAGAATCTTGAACGACGACCAGGACTGGCTATAGCCCGTGACTTCCCCGCGCTTCAACGCCAGATGGATCTGGGCGGAGCCTGGATAACCACCGATCAGCTCGAATTTAGCCCCCATGGTATTGTTCATGAGCGCCGGGTAGATTTCCGAGTCCGTGGGCCCGGTGGTACCCATGATGACCTTGTATTTGAAAACGTCCTCGATGGTTTTCACCTTGGAGGTTTTCAGGACGGCCAGGACGCCCGCCTCGTTGGTCACGCTGCCCAGCCATTGGAACTTCGTGGGGTCGTATATCGGTCCCTTGTACCCCATGATCTGGGACAACGGCACGGTGCGCTGGACGCCGCCGATGACGCTGCCATCCTGGCGCGCCACGCCGTAGATGTAATTCGCCGCGACCACGCCGCCGGCGCCGGGCTTGTTTTGGACGATGACTCTGGGTTTACCTGGAATGTGGTTGGGCAGGTGGCGGGCCAGGGTCCGCGTGTAGGTGTCGTAACCGCCGCCGGGTGTCGACGACACGATCAACATGATCCGGGTCTTCTTGTAAAAGTCGGAAACCGTGTCGGCGGAAGCCCCGGCGTCGGCCAGCATCGCCAGCCCGAACGCCGCAGTCAATCCGATAGCGCCCAATGTTTTCAAGGATTTCATCGTGAATTCTCCCTGTTAGAGAATGGTTTTCGCTTGGTAGTAATTTCTGACCGAAAGGATAGCACCCTCGGGCCCGCAATCAACATTTGCTGTGCCGAGGGAGGAAAAACCTGCTGTCCGCACGATGCGGCCATGGGGCTTTGCCGGAACATCTGCGCATGGTCTGGCTGATCGGAATCTCTCTACACCATCAAGCGGCGGGCTGCCGCCCTGGCACTTAGCGGACATTGCGTGGCAGGGGGAAAACTGATCTAGTTGCGCATGTTCGTTCCTTGCGTCCGGATCGGCCCTTCGAAAGGGCGCTTTTTTGGCGCGCATGGGGGATGGGCGCGTTAATGACGGCGGGCATTGCTTCATTGGGACAATAAGCAGCCATGAATATGGAGATCTGAAGCATCGGCAAGGAACTCGGAGGGTTGCTTGCTGCCCACAACTTTAAAACAGGGAGACCTTCGTGATGACATTGACCTTCGACCACAAAATCAATCGTATTTTTTTCAAATCGGTACTCATCATGGGCGCGGCGGCCCTCGTTTCCGGCGTGGCGACTGCCCAGAACATAACCTTGAAGGCGTCCCATCAGTGGCCCGGCGGCAAGGGCGACGTGCGCGATGAAATGGTTCAGATCATCGCCAAGGAAATGGCCAAGGCCAATGTCGGGGTTACCATCAAGGTCTATCCGGGCAAATCGCTGTTCAAGCCCAAGGCGCAGTGGAACGCCATGGTCAAAGGGCAGTTGGATATTTCCGCGTTTCCGCTGGATTACGCCAGCGGCCGGCACCCGCAGTTCAGCGCGACCTTGATGCCGGGGCTGGTCAAGAATCATGATCATGCCCAGCGCCTCAACAATTCGCCCTTCATGGACGACATCAAGAAGATCATCGACAAGGCCGGTATCATGGTCCTGTCCGATGCCTGGCTGGCGGGTGGCTTCGTGTCCAAGAAGAACTGCATCCTCGGCCCGGAGACCATCAAGGGTCAGGTGACCCGTGCCGCCGGTCCCGCCTTCGAGCGGATGTTGGCCGGTGCCGGGGCTTCGATTTCATCGATGCCGAGCTCGGCGATCTATCAGGCCCTGCAAACCGGCGTGCTGGATGCCGCCAATACCAGCTCGGGCAGCTTCGTCTCGTACCGCATTTACGAGCAGGTCAAGTGCCTGACGGCGCCCGGCGCCAATGCGCTGTGGTTCATGTATGAGCCGATCCTGATGTCGAAGAAATCCTTCGCCAAACTCAACAAGGCCCAGCAGAAGGCGCTCCTGGCGGCGGGCAAGACGGCGGAAGCCTATATGACGGCACAGGCCAAGGGGCTCGATAGCAAGTTGGTCAAGGTCTACAAGAAGGCCGGCGTCAAGGTCGTCACCATGAACGCCAGCCAGGCCGCGGCATGGCGCAAGATCGCCAACGAAACGTCCTATAAGGTGTTTGCCAAGGTTCCCGGTGGCAAGGAACTGATCGAAAAGGCGCTGGCGGTCAAATAAGCATCAGGTCAAGGGGGGGCCGGGCCGGTGACGGCCTGGGCCCCCCTCGATCGCCTGAGGAAACGTCTTCCGGCAACACGCGATTGGCGGTGTAGCCAGGACCGGTCATTCCCAATGAACGCCTATGTACGCATTGTATCTGCCGCTTCTCGGGTGGGCGGCTTCGTCGCGATCATGCTCATTGCGGTGGCGGCGTTGATCGTGTCGCAGATGGTCTTCCTCCGCTACGTGCTGAACGCCTCGACCATATGGCAGACGGAGTTCGTGATCTACGCGCTGGTGGCCGCGACCTTCCTGGGTTCGCCCTACGTCCTTTTGGAAAAGGGCCACGTCAATATCGACATCCTGCAGAAGGTATCGGGGCCGCGGGTACGCCTGGCATTGGAGATCGCCAGCAGCGTGGTGGGGCTTACATTTTGTATGCTGTTCGCCTGGTCCGGTTGGCACCATTTCTATGAAGCCTGGGCCAATAATTGGACCACGGACACGGTGTGGGCGCCGCCGCTATGGATTCTGCTGCTGCCCATTCCCGCCGGCGTGGGATTGTTGTGCCTGCAATACGTGGCCGAGATTTTCAAGCTCGGCGGTGACCGCTCATGACGCCCCTTGGCGCCGGTTTGATCGTTGTATTGGGACTGCTGTTCTGCCTGGGGATCGGGACGCCCATCGCCTTTGCGCTGGGCTTTGTCTCCATCGTCACCCTGATGATAGCGGAAGGCCCCGGGAGCCTATCCATCCTTGCCGAAACCTTTTTCGGCGGCATCGCGTCCTTCAGCCTGCTGTCGATCCCCATGTTCATCCTCATGGGGTCGGCGGTCGCGTCTTCGCCCGCCGGCAAGGACCTCTATGACGCCCTTGACCGCTGGTTGAACCGGGTCCCGGGGGGCCTGGTGCTCTCCAATCTCGGCGCGTGCGCCATATTCGCGGCCCTTTCGGGCTCTTCGCCCGCCACCTGCGCCGCCATCGGCAAGATGGGCATCCCCGAGATGACACGCCGCGGCTACCCCAAGGAGGTGGCCGCGGGCTCCATTGCCGCCGGCGGCACCCTCGGCATCCTGATCCCGCCGTCCATCACCCTGATCGTTTATGGGATATCGACCGAAACCTCCATCGGCCGGCTGTTCATGGCCGGCATCCTGCCGGGCATCATGCTGACCGGCCTGTTCATGGCGTGGACCATTTATTATTGCCACCGGCGCGGCGTCGGCATGGAGGACCTCACGAGGCGCTTCACCATGAAGGAACGCTTCGCCATTTTGCCGCGGGTCCTGCCGTTCCTGGCCATCGTCGTCGGCATTCTCTACGTGCTCTATGGCGGCGTCGCCACGCCCTCCGAGGCGGCCGGAGTCGGGGCATTGTTCTGCCTGCTCCTGGTGGCGGTCATCTACCGCATACGGAATTTCGCCACGTTCTCCAGGATCTTCCGGGACACGCTCCGCGACAGCGTCATGATCATGATGATCATCGGCGCGTCGGAGCTTTTTTCCTTCACCCTTTCGACCCTGTTCGTGACCCAGTCCATCGCCGAATGGATTGCCGGGCTCGCGGTCAGCAAATGGGTCATCATCGCCATCGTCAATGTCTTCCTGCTGATCACCGGGTTCTTCCTGCCCCCGGTGGCGGTCATCGTCATGACCGCGCCGATCCTGCTGCCCATCATCATCCAGGCCGGTTTCGACCCCTATTGGTTCGCCATCGTGCTGACCATCAACATGGAGATCGGCCTGATCACGCCGCCGGTGGGGCTTAATCTTTACGTCATCAACGCCATTGCGCCCGACATATCGCTGCGCCAGATCCTGATGGGCTCTTTGCCCTATGTTCTGTGCATGGTCACGGCCATCGTCATTCTTTGTTTCGTTCCCGAAATAGCGACCTGGCTGCCGAACCTGATGATGGGCCAGGAAATACAATGAGCGTCGCCTTCCTCAACGAGCTGATCGCCACCATCACCCAGCGGGGGCGCGCCCTGATGGCGCGCAAGCACGGCACGCCGGCCCCGGCCGCGGACCTGCCGGGAATGTGCGATGCGCTCTATTCCGGCCTGGGCGAGGCTTCGGGGGTGGTGCTGGCGGCCGACATCCTCGCGGCCTACGGGGCGCTGTCCCATGAGCAGCGCGTCGCCTTCTTCAGGGACTTGGCGGAACGCTACGGCCCCGACCGGGACAAGGTGCGGGCGCTCCTCGTCAAGCTGAACGCCGATCCCGACGATGATGATACGGCTGCGTTGCTGCACCAAGCTTCCGAGCCGCGCCGCCAGGAGTTGATCCGGCGGCTCAATATGGCGCCCGGCGGCACCGCGGCCATCGTCGCCATGCGCGCCGATTTGCTGGGGGCCATCAAGGATCATCCCGAGCTGGCGGTGCTCGATGCCGATTTCGTCCATCTGCTCGCTTCCTGGTTCAATCCCGGCTTCCTGGTGCTGCGGCGGATCGACTGGTCGACCCCGGCGGCAATCCTGGAGAAGATCATCCATCATGAGGCGGTGCATGAGATCACCGACTGGGACGATCTGCGCCGCCGAATCGATCCCGGCGACCGGCGGCTTTACGCCTTCTTCCACCCGGTGCTGGTGGACGAGCCGCTGATCTTCGTCGAGGTGGCGCTGATGACCGAGGTGCCGTCGGCCATCGCCCCCATCTTAGAGGATGGGCGCGAGGAGATCCCGGCCGCCGAGGCAACGGTGGCGGGTTTTTATTCCTTGTCGATTTGCCAGAAGGGCCTGGGCGGCATCTCCTTCGGCAGCTTCCTGATCAAACGGGTGGCCGAGGAATTAAGCGGCGAATTGCCCCATCTCAAAAGCTTCGCCACGCTCTCTCCGGTGCCCAATTTCAAGACCTGGCTGGATGCCGAGCGGGCCAAGGAGACCAGCCCGGTGATCGCCCAGGAATGGCGCGCCGATCTGGCCGTGGTCGACCGGCCCGGCTGGTTTCTCGAACCCGAACTTGCGGACCGGCCGCGCGAGCCCTTGGTGGCCTTACTCGCCTATTATCTTCTCGCCATGAAGGACGCCACCGGCAAGCCTTTCGATCCGGTGGCGCGGCTCCATCTTCGCAACGGGGCCAGGCTCGAGCGCATCAATTGGCTCGCCGACAAATCGGACAAGGGGCTCGCTCAGTCCGCCGGGATGATGGTCAACTACCTCTATGAACTCAACGACATCGTGAAGAACCACGAGCTTTACGCCAATGAGGATCACCTGGTTGCCGCACCAATGGTGACGGCCCAGCTGAAGAAGATCCCAAAAATGCCTTAGGTCTCCAGGGTAGAGGGGTGAAACATTTCCTCCGGCTCGAATTTCCTCGGCACCATTCCATAGCGGTGGACGTATTCCAGCATTTTGTCCACCTCGGCGCGGCACGCCTTGAACCCCCAGCGGTAGAAATCATCCCCGCCCAGCGCCATTTCCTCTTCCCGCAGGGCGCGGTAGAACAGCGCTGTCATATGCACCCGTTGCCATCTCATCTCATCGTAAAGCGCCTGCTTCGATGCCATCCAGGCGTCGAACAGGCTCATGGCGACCCACGGCTCCTTTTCCAGCAGCGCGGTTTTGATCACTAAGGTATGCATGATGGGGAACATGCCCGTGCGAATGTAGTAGTCGCGCTCGACCTCGCCATAGTCGGGGAAAAGAAAATCGATATTGGGGTGGATGTTGGGCGCCCAGAGACGGGTGGTGAGCGCCCCCTGGATGTCGCCCGAAGCCAGAAGGTCGAATTGCTCCACGCCCTTGGGGACGATTTCCAGCTTCAGCCAAGACGGCGGTTTCCAGTCGCCGATGCTTTCCTCCCTCTGGGCGACCCAGGTGATCGACCGGATGTCGAGGCCCCAATCGTCTTCCAGCGCGCCCCGCGCCCAGATGCCGGCCGAGGTGAACCAGGACTGCAAACCGACCCGGCGGCCGTTGAGGTCCGCAGGTTTTTTAATGCCGGAGTGGTTGTTGATGTAGATGTAGGAGTGGCGAAACATCCGTTTGACGAATATCGGAATGGCGGTGTAGCCGAGCGAGCGGTAAGGAAGGTCGGCCATGAAAAGGCCGGTGTAGAACTCCGCCGCATCAAATTTTCCCTCAAGGGCATAGACAGGAGAACCGGGGTTCTTGGGGTTCACCGTGAGGTCCAACTCGATGCCAACTGGTTCCACCCTCTTGTCGATCAATGCCCGGGCCCGGTCGTAAGGCCCGCAGGTCATGGTCAGCTTCAACACCTCACACCCTCCCTAATGTCGAGCATCTGCCGCGATGTTGGACCTCGGCGGTCGCCCTATAGACAGCGCGCCAAATCCACGGCGATTTACGGGCTCGGCACCGGCGCCCACCCGCCATCCATGAATCCGGTGATGCATCCGGGCGTCATGCGCGCCTTGAACGCGTGGCCCGAAGCTTGATTGTCGAATAACTCGTCGACCGCAAGGCGCCTGTCCACCAGCCCTTGGTCGTGCGCGTATGCCAGGAACTGCGCTATCACCGCCCGGTTTTTTTCAAGTCCATAGGGCCACGGGTCGTCACCCCAGATCGAAACCGTGTCGTCGAGATAGGCGCGCATCAACGGCAGCGACGTCATCCGTTCGTCCTGCAATAAGCGGTAAGCGAGATTCTTCGATTGGTCGAAGGCGCGGCAAAGGTCTTCGGCAAAGCCGGGCCTGGCTTCCAAGGCCAACTTGTGGATCGCCACCACATGCAGGTTGGGGAAATACCCGGTGCGCTTCACCCACGCAAGTTGCCGTTCCATGGCATCGGCAATAACCCTTTTCACCCGGTGCTCGTGGCCTTCGGGCACCATGGCGGTGCGCGCCGTCATCAGGCAATCCACCGTGCCGTCCAACAATCTCTCCAGGCCGAGCATGGAGGCAGGCGCGTGGGTCACCCGGACGTTATCCGGCAGGCGCATGCCGCCGGACTCCGCAAAGGCGGCGAACCATTCGATTTCATGGGGCTCTATCCCGTGTTCTTCCTTGAGCATGGCGCGATGCCAGAAGGACGGCGTCGAGAAGTAGGACGGCGCGCACATGACGCGCCGGCCCCGCAGGTCGCCGAGGCCGTCGATGCCGGTATCGGTCCGCGTGTAGATGTAGGAATGCTGGAAAAGCCGGTCCGTGAACACCGGGATGGCGGTAATCTCGTGTCCGGAAAACTTCCAGAAAACATAGCGTGCGAAGGGGATATCGGCGGCGTCCAGGGACCCGTTCATGAATCCCTCGACCCCGGCCTTGCCGCCGGGAACATTGATGACATTGACGTTGTCGATGCCGACCCGCCCATCGATCAGGGCCGCCGTGCGATCGAAGCGCAAAACGCCCAGATTCATCGGCGGGCTCTCGTTTGTTACCGGCATCGACGACGACGCCATTGATTAATCCAGGCCACGGTTGTTCTCACAGGCTAGCTCCGCATCTGGGTTGTGCGTTCTTCCTCCCAGATCTCGCCCCTGGTTATGGACAGCTCTTCTTGGTCGTAGCGCCAATCCTTGAGCGGCTTGCCCTTGGCCAGCGCCTTCAGTTCACGCGCCCATAACTTGCGGATCAGGGCGACCCCCACGTCGCTCTGCCCGAGCACGTCCGATGCATGGTCGGCGATGACGCCCTGACCGATTTGCGCCACGTGATCCTGCAGGCGAACGAAGTCGGTGGTCTCGGGATCGATCTCGTCGAGATATATCTCGCCACGCAAAACCCTCTCCGCCAGTTCGACGCTCGAGCGCGTGCGCTTGGCCAACCGCGCCGCGCGCCGCTCCAGATATTTCTTTGCCTTGTCGGACGGCATGCGCACCGCGGCGACGGTGAATTGGGTATGGCTGGCATCGTCGATGGGCGTCCACCAGGCGAGGAACTCACGATAGATCGACATGGCCGGATCGGTCGGCTGCGCCTTGTGATGAAAGATGTTGGGCATGCCAACCTGCGAGGTGCTCACCTGGTCGGGCCAGCATCGCGAAACCGTGGCCCCCCAGATGCTTTCATGGGCCTTGATGACCGGCGCGTTGGTGACCCCGTCGAAGGATCCCGGATTGTTCCTGTGAACGAAGCCGGAATGGGTTCGGTCGAGGGCGTTTTCCAAATTGTTGTAGAAATTGCAGCCGCGCGTGTAGCTGTCGAGCTCCAAGATGCCCTCGAATTCCTCGAACTGGGGATAGCGCGGAAACGGGGGGGCTTGGGTATCCTCGCTGAGGTACGCGAAGACAAGGCCAAGATAATCCCTGCACGGGTAGGTCTTGATGGACACTTTATCAAGAAACGGCTTGGGCTCGGCGGGCTGCTCGACGCAGTTGCCTTGGCAGTCGAATTTCCAACCGTGATAGAAACACCTCAACTGATTCCCCTCGACCCAGCCCGCGGACAGTTGTAGCCCGCGGTGGGGACAGCGAAACTGCGTGAGGTACGGCCGGCCGTCAACACCGCGGTACAAGGTGTAGTCCACGTTCATGATCTTGACCGGCTTGGCGCGGCCGGCCGGCAAATCCTCGGCGTGGTAGATGGGGTGCCAAAACAGCCGCAGGTAGCGCCCCGCCAGGCGATCGGGGGCGGTATGAAAGAAATCGAGCCATTCCGGCGGCTCTGAATCAGGCCTTGGCGCGGTCATTTGCCTTGTCCTCCATGGGGACTCTATTCATTCACCTGGGCGCATCCAAGAAGGCCATGGTGGTCGGGACGAGACGCCGAACATCGCCTTTCGCCGTGCCGACAGAATATCACCACCGCCGCCATTTTCAGGGTAAATCGGCTTGGGCCTCCACGGCGCCCTCATTCCCTGAATCCGACAATGAGGTGCGCGCGGTGGGACTCAGGCAGCACTTCGCCCTCGCTTTTAATGGTGATCGTATAGGTCCCCGGTTCCGTGATCATCTCGGGGGCGATGGTCGCTTGGAGCTCGTTCCTGGAGACGAACAGGGTCGGCAGCTCGATGGAATTGAGGTTGAAGATGGAACCGAACTCGCGCTTCAACATGACGCGGTGGAAGGGCCACATGGCGTTGCCCCGCACCCGCAGGGTCGTCGGCCCCGCCCCTTCGACCAACAAGCGGGGCGAAATCTCGAGCTCCGTGGGAATGCTCTGGTAGGAATAAAATGAAGGAATCGGGTTCTTGTAGTTGCTGAACGCGACATCGACCACTTTGCCGTCCATCACCACCATCTTGACGTTCTGTGTCGCCCAAATGTCGCTTAACGGGTCGCCCTCGATGATCGCGAGATCCGCGACTTTGCCGGGTTCCACGCTGCCATAGTCCTGGTCTTTCCGGAACGCCTTGGCGACGTTGAGTGTCGCCGCTTGTATGGCAGTCATGGGCGGCACGCCGGCCTCGACATCCATCACCAAAGCCTCGTGCAACAGCATCGCCGCCATTCCCCGGGGCGGGTCGGAGCCTTCCTTGAGAAGGCCGCCCGCCGCGACGAAGCGGCGAATGAAATCATTCGCCTTTTCATAGCCGATTTTCGCCAGGTCGAGCTGCTCCGGCGTGTAGCGCTTGTACAGCTTGTCGTAGGCGTTGTCGGTCACGGCCCGCACGGCGGCCGGGA
>SMXQ01000065.1 GCA_004356985.1 Alphaproteobacteria bacterium
CATTGCCGCCCTGATCGCGGTGGTCATCATCGTCGCCATCACCCTTGTCGGCACCGAGTTGGAAAAAACCTTCAACACCATTTCAGCTGCGCTGGTAACCGCCAACGCCAGCTAACCGTTTCGGCTGGAGGCCGGCCCGGGTGGACCGGGTTGGCCGGGGAAAAGGCTAGTGGACGGCACGGAAATTATCCGGATTCCGCTGGCATGATGACTCGTCCTCCGGCATGGGGTGCCGGAGGAGCTTTTTTAACATTATTGGGTTTGGGCTGAACCAAGGCCCTGGCGGTGGGACGGCATTCCCCGTTCGGCCCATCGACGATTCCAGGGCCCTGGCTTGCCGTGGCCGTTTCGAATAGTCTCGGCGGCCGAAACGATGTCTTCCGCGCTCCCCATCCTCGCGCTCCGTGACGCGCGTCTCGCCTTCGGCGACAAGCTGCTCTTCGAAGGGCTGACCCTTTTTCTCGGCCGCGGTGACCGCATCGCCCTGGTGGGGGCCAACGGCACCGGGAAATCGACCCTGTTGAAATGCTTGGGCGGGGTCATTGATCTCGACTCCGGCGTGCGCTTCGTGCGGCCGGGGACGACCATCGCCTGGGTGCCCCAGGAAATCGAGGTGCCCGAAGGGCAAAGCGTCAATGAGTTCGTTTCCCGTGCCGACCAGGCGCGGGACGGGCTGAAGGCGGAAAAGGCGGCGCTCGCACCGCACCGGGTGGAGGCGGCCTTGGCGCGGGTCGGTCTCGATCCCACGCTCCAAGGCGGCAACCTGTCGGGGGGCGAGCACCGCCGTGCCGCCCTGGCCCGGGCCTTGGGGCGGGATCCCGACGTGTTGCTGTTGGACGAGCCCACCAACCATCTCGACCTTGCCGCCATCGAGTGGCTGGAGCTCGTGCTTCGGGGATTTTCCGGCGCGGTCCTGGTGATCAGCCACGACCGCGTCTTCCTGGACAACGTCTCGACCTCCACCTTGTGGCTGCAGCGGCGCGCCCTGCTGGCCATGAATGGCCGGTTTTCGGGTTTCGAGGAATGGTCCGAGGGCATCCTCAACCAGGAAATGAAGACCGCGGAACGTTTGAACAAACGGATCGCGCGGGAAACCCGATGGCTGCATCGCGGCGTCACCGCCCGGCGCAAGCGCAATCAGGGCCGCCTCAGGAAGCTCGAGGAGATGCGCGAGGCGCGGCGCCAGCGTTCGCTCGGCCGTTCGACGGTTTCCATGACCGCGGCGGAAGGTCCGCCGGCCAGCCAGATGGTCGCCGATCTCCGCCGCGTGTCGAAAAGTTTCACCGGCGCCGATGGGACGGAAATCGTCCTCATCCGCGATTTCACCACCCGTATCATGCGCGGCGACCGGGTTGGGCTGCTCGGCGCCAACGGGTCGGGAAAGACAACGCTGTTGCGCCTCATCCTGGGGGAACTCGTGCCCGACCAGGGCCATGTCCGGCTCGGGCGGCGCACCGAGATCGCCTATTTCGACCAGGGCAGGCGGGACATCGACCTGGCGGCGACCCCGTGGCAGTTCCTCTGTCCCCAGGGCGGCGACCAGATCAACGTGCGCGGCCATCTGCGCCACGTGGTGGGCTATCTCAAGGAATTCCTGTTTGACGAGGACGACGTAAAAAGCGCCATCGGCACCTTGTCGGGGGGACAGCGCAACCGGCTGATGCTGGCCAAGGTCCTGGCCCAGCCGTCGAACCTCCTGGTCCTGGACGAGCCCACCAACGACCTCGACATGGATACCCTGGATAAGTTGCTCGAAACCCTCGACGCTTATGACGGCACCCTGATCGTGGTCAGCCACGACCGCGACTTCGTCGACAAGCTGGTCACCAGCCTGATCGTCCTGGAGGGCGGCGGCGTGGTCGAGGAATACATCGGCGGCTATGGCGATTACCTGCGCCAGAGGCGGCCCGGCGGCGTTGCCCGGGGGGCATCGAATCCGGCCAAGAAAAAGGCCGGGCCCGGCGCCCGGCAGGCACGGGGGCGCCAGGCGGCGCCGCGAAAGCTCGGCTACCATGATCAGCGTGAACTCGATGGCCTGCCCGACCGCATGGCGGCGCTGGAGGGCGAGATCGCGGGGCTCAAAGCGCGGCTTGCCGCGGCCGATTTCTTTACCTTGGATGCAGAGGGATTCGGCCGTTCCGCCGCTCGCCTGGAGGCCGCCAAGGAGCAATTGGATGCCGCGGAACAGCGTTGGCTGGAACTGGAAACCTTGGCGGAATCGCTTGCCGGCGGGGTGGAATCGTGAGGCGCCGTTGCACCGATCCCGATCCAAGAGCAGCCATAAAATTTCTTCAATTCGGCGGCGGTATGTTCTAGGGGTGAGGAATGGCAAACCAGGGGATAGGTCGCGCGATTTTATGCACCTTGCCCGTCGCGGCGGTGGCCGGTGTCCTGGCGTTGTTCGATCCCTTTGCCCAGCCGCTTTCTTATCACGACTTCGCCGATCGGCGGGCCTTCCTGGGCATTCCTAATTTCGCCGATGTCGCCTCCAACCTGGCGTTTCTGCTGTTCGGCACGCTGGGCCTGATTCATTGCCTGGCCTCCCGCCCGCCCGGCGCGCGCTTGGCTTGGACGGTGTTTTTCTTGGGCTTCGTCCTGGTCGCCTTGGGCTCCGGCACTTATCACTGGAGCCCCCATAACGGAACCCTGGTCTGGGACCGTCTGGCCATGACCGTCGGCTTCATGGGCATTTACGTGGCGCTGCTCGCCGAATACGTGGGCGCGGGCCTGGAGAAGCGTCTCCTGGCCCCGGCGCTTTTGGCCGGATTAGGCGCCGTCCTCTATTGGCACGGGGTGGACGATCTCAGGCTCTATTTCGCGCTGCAAGCGACGGTCTTCGTATCCGCCGCGGTGATCCTGGGAGCATTCGAGAGCCCCTTTAGGCAAAAGGCTTTCATGGCCGGCGCGCTGGGCTGTTACCTGGGCGCCATCGCTTTGGAGCAGTTGGACCACCAGGTCTTTAGCTGGTCGGGCGGGGTGATCGGCGGCCATGCCCTCAAGCACCTCATGGCCGGGCTTGCGGGATACTGGGTCTATCGCATGCTGGCGGCGCGGCGGCGCTCGGCGATTTAGCGCCCAGGGGTCCTCCCCCCGGCGCAATCGATACAGGTGGCGGTGGCCAGGTCGAACTCCAGGCGCTTGGCGGCGATGTCCTCGCCGCAGGCCAGGCAGGCGCCGAATGTGTTCAACTCGATCCGCCTAAGCGCCGCCCCTAGGGCCGCCATGCGGGCTTGGCGCCGGCGCTCGGTTTCCTGGGCCATGGCCTGGATCTGCAGGGCGTCCATGCGCGACAGGCGGCCGACGCTCTGGGGGTCCAACGCGACCGGCGCGCGGGCGTCCTTGGCCGCGGTACTTTCTTCCGCTAAAGATTCCAGTTCTCGCGCCAGCCGCGCGCGGTAGGGGGCGGTGTCCATTCAGGGGCCTCTTGGTTCTCCGGCATATCCTTGCCCAAGGGCGGGCCCATGGCCCCGTCGCCTCAGCCCAGGATGTTCTTGGCGCGGTAGCGTTGTTCCCAGGTCGGCAGCACGTCCTTGTTGAAGACCCCATCCGGCGTTTCGCCGCGGAGCGCCGCGAGCACGCATTTGGTGGCCCAGATCAGCCCCGGGTGCAGCCCGCCGCGAAGGTTGGACGACACCATGTGCGGCGACAGCAACACCTTGTCCCCCATGGTCAGGATGCGGGCATCGGCGGCGACCGGTTCGTCCTCGAACACGTCGAGCGCGGCGGCGGCGATGCGCCCTGAATCCAGGGCGTCGCACAGGGCCTCCAAATTGACCACCTGGCCCCGGGCATCGTTGATCACGATGGCGCCTTCCTTGGTCTTGGCCATGGCTTCGGCGTCGTACATCTGGCGCGTTTCCGGCGTCAGGGTCACGTGGAAGGTGATGATTTCGGCACGCCCCAAAAGGGTGTCGTAATCGACCCGTTCGACCCCCAGCTCTTCGAAGTGCGATTCGGCGACGTAGGGGTCGCAGGCGATGATCGGGCAGCCCCAGGGCTTGAGCAGCTTGGCGATCCGGCTGCCGATGCGCCCAAGGCCGACGATTCCCACCACCATACCGGGGTAGCCGTCGGATTCGCGGGCGCCCAGGTAAAGCCCCTGGAGTTCCGGCAGGCGCCAGGTCCCCTCCTTCATGGTGAGGTCGCGTTCGCGGGACTTTTTCAGGATCGTCAGGATCATGGAAATGGTGCCTTCGGCGACCCCGCCCCAATTTGATTCGGTCGGCGCGTGGGTGACCATGATGTTCTTGGCGGTGGCGCCCGCCACATCCACGTCGTCGACGCCGATGGTGCATTTGGAGATCACCCGGAGGCTCGGGCCCGCGGCGTCCATGATCTTCGTGCTGATCGGGCAGGAGCGGATCGAAGTCCCCATCATGGCGACCGCGCCCTTGGCCATCTCCATCATTTCTTCTTCGTTGTTGCCTTGGGGATTGTGCCAGTCGGCGCTGCCGAGAACCAGCTCGCAACCGGCTTCCTCGAAGGTTTTCTGCCATTCATCGGTCTCTAGGATGGGGGCGAAGACGAAGACCTTAGGCTTGGGCATGAAAATAACTCCCTTGGTTTGTTGTGGGCTTAATCGGTTATATTCGGTGGGTCCAAGGGATTAAAGGAGAAATGACCATGCCAAGGCTGGAAGATCGGGTTGCCATCGTGACCGGGGCGGGGAGGGGGATCGGCGTTGCCTATGCCAAGGCGCTGGCGGCCGAAGGCGCCAAGGTCTGCGCCACCGACATCCGCGACACCTCGAGGACCGTGGATATCATCCATCAACAGGGCGGCGAGGCGATCGGCATCGAGGCCGACGTCACCGACGCGGCGGCGGTCGCCCGCATGGTGGCCGAGACCGTCGCCAAATTCGGCAAGGTGGATATCCTGGTCAACAACGCGGCGCTGTTCGCCGACCTTACGCGCGGCCATTTCATGGATATCGCGTCCGAGGACTGGGACCGGGTGATGTCGATCAACACCCGCGGCGTCTTCGAATGCGTGCGGGCGGTGGTGCCCGACATGCGCAAGCGTGGCTACGGAAAGATCGTCAATATCGCCTCGGGCACGGTGTTCAAGGGCTCCACCGGGCTCTGCCACTACGTCGCCTCCAAGGGCGCGGTCATCGCCATGACCCGGGTCATGGCCCGCGAACTGGGCGACGACAACATCTGCGTCAACGCCTTGGCGCCCGGCCTCACCATGTCGGAAGCCGTCGCCGACCGCGAGGAGTACCAGAAGTCGGCGACCCCGGGCACGCGCTGCTTCAAGCGCCATGAACAGCCCGAGGACCTGACCGGCGCGGTGGTCTTCCTGTCGTCGGCGGAAAGCGACTTCATGACCGGCCAGACCATGGTGGTGGACGGCGGTTCGGCCATGCATTGACCGCCGCCTAAATTGCATTGACCGCCGCCTAAATTGCGTTGTCGAGGGTAACCATGAATTTGAAGACGCTTTCATCTAGCAGGGGTTTTACCAATGGCCGAGGTTAAACGTTTCGAGACCGACGTCGCGATCATCGGTTCGGGCGGCGCCGGACTGGCGGCCGGCATCGAGGCGCGCGACGCGGGGGCCCGCGCTATCGCCTTCGAAATGGCCTCGGAATTCGGTGGCGCGGCGATCACGTCGGGGGGCGGCTGCATGATCGTCGGCACCCCATTGCAAAAAGAAAAAGGCATTGAGGACAACCCGGATCTGGCCTTCGACGACTGGGTTA
>SMXQ01000066.1 GCA_004356985.1 Alphaproteobacteria bacterium
CCTTCGTTCCACCCTGGATTGGCTCCGCGCCGAAGGCGACCTCATCGAGACCGACAAGGAGGTCGATCCCGACCTCGAGATCACCGGTCTCCAGAAGCATTTCGACGGCGGCCCCTGCATCCTGTTCAACAACGTCAAGGGCAAGCCCCACACCCGGGCCATCACCAACCTGTTCGGCAATATGGACGTGGTGGAGAAGATGTTCGGCTGGGAGAATTCCGAGGACCGCGTGAAGAAGGTGGCCCATGCCTTCTCAAAACCCCTGGCGCCGGTGGAGATTTCCCAGGACGAGGCCCCAGCCCAAGAACACATCATCACCGAAAACATCGACCCCAACCAATGGCTCACCGCCATCCGCCACACCGAATTGGAACCCGAGCTCACCATCGGTTCGGGCATTTCCTGCGTCATCGGCGACTATTTCGATGGCGGCAGCCATATCGGTTACAACCGCATGAACTTCCGCTGGGGTAATGTCGGCACCTTCCAGATCTCGCCGGGTTCCCACATGTGGCAGATCATGACCGAGCATTACCGCGACGAAGAGCCGATCCCGCTGACCATGTGTTTCGGCGTCCCGCCGGCATGCACCTTCGCGGCGGGCGGCGGTTTCGACTACGTGATCATGCCCAAGGGCTATGACGAGGTGGGCCTCGCCGGCGCCGTGCAGGGCTCGCCCATCCGCATCGTCAAATGCCGCACCATCGACGCCTACACCCTGGCCGACTCAGAATACGTGCTGGAAGGCTATCTCCATCCCCGGGACAAGCGCTACGAGACCAAGGAATCCGAAGACGCCGACGTCCAGGGCAAGTACTTCTTCCATCCCGAATGGGCGGGCTACATGGGCAAGGCCTACAAGGCGCCGACCTTCCACGTCACCGCCATCACCATGCGCAAGCCCGAATCAAAGCCGGTCATCTTCCCCTTGGGCGTGCACATGGCCGATTGCGCCAATATCGACACCAGCGTCCGCGAATCGGCGATCTACGAGCTTTGCAACCGGCTGCAGCCCGGCATCGTGACCAATGTCCACATCCCTTACTGCATGACCGACTGGGGCGGCGCCATCATCCAGGTCAAGAAGCGCAACAAGATCGAGGAAGGCTGGCAACGCAACTTCCTGACC
Source organism: Alphaproteobacteria bacterium (assembly GCA_004356985.1). Lineage (GTDB taxonomy): Bacteria > Pseudomonadota > Alphaproteobacteria > SMXQ01 > SMXQ01 > SMXQ01. Next base: position 1,130 of record SMXQ01000066.1, read on the forward strand.
GCCATCCTGGCGTGTTCCCAGGGCGCGCGCCTGGTGATCGCGGTTTCCGAAGACGTCGATATCTACGACATGGACGATATCATGTGGTGCCTGACCACCCGCGTGAACCCGCGAGAGGATATCCTCAACCCCCATCCGGGCGGCATCGGACAGACCTTCATGCCGGCCGAACGCATGACCGCCGGCGGCGCCGAGTGGACCGCCGCCAACACCGTGTTCGAGGGCGGCATGGGGATCGACGCCACCGTGCCCTACGGCTACGAGCAAGACTTCCACCGTCCCGTCTATCCCCTGGACAAGGTCGATCCCAAGGACTTCTTCAGCGACGACCAGATCAAGGACATGCGCTCGCGGATGCAGGGTTGGGTCTTGTCGCTGGCACGGACCGGCCGCTAGGGCGCCAGGCCGATCCGGGGGGCTTGACGAGGAGGCCGCACCCATGCTGCTGGAGCCCTACCGGGTTCTCGACTGCACCGGCCAGCTGGGTTGGCTGGCGGGACGGATTCTCGCCGATCTCGGCGCCGACGTCATCAAGATCGAGCCGCCCGGCGCCCCCCTGGACGCCCCCGACTGGCGCGCCAACAACGCCAACAAGCGGCTGTTGTCGCTCGATCTCGAATGCGAGCAGGGGCGCGCCGCCTTCCTGAAAATGGCCGCGGCCGCCGATTTCCTTTTGGAAACGGCGCCTCCCGGCTCGGCGCAGGCGCGGTTCTTCGACCCCGACACGCTGGCCGCGGCCAATGCCAAGCTGATCCATGTTTCCATCACCCCCTTCGGGCGCACCGGCCCAAGGGCCCGCTGGCAGGCCTCGGACATCGAACTGATGGCGGCGGGCGGGGCCATGTCCCTGGCCGGCGAACCCGACGGCATGCCGTTGCGCGTCACCGCGCCCCAGTCCAATCCCTGGGCCGCCTCCCAGGCGGCGGTGGGCGCCATGGTGGCCTTGACCGGCCGGGCGGCCAGCGGCCGCGGCCAGCACGTGGATGTCTCCGCCCAGGCCGCCATCGTCGCCTCCATCGCCCATGCCCCCGCGTCGTGGGACCTGATCGGCGTCAATCCCATGCGCGCCGGCGCCTTCATGACCGGGCGCTCGGTCCATGGCGCGGTCTACCGGGTGTTCTGGCCGTGCCGGGATGGGTACCTCAATTTCATCATTTACGGCGGCGTCGCCGGCCGCAGGACCAACCAAGCCCTGGCCGCCTGGATGGCCGATTCCGGGGCCGATCTCGGCGTGCTGGCGGATATCGATTGGGCCAACTTCGATTCCACCCAGGCCACCCAGGACGAGGTCGACGCCATGGAAGCGCCGATCGGCGAATTCTTCCGGTCCATCACCAAGGCGGAATTCCTTCAGGGCGCGTTCGACCGCGAAATGCTGGGCTATCCCGTCAACAACGTCGCCGACATCGCCCATGACCCGCAATTGGAAGCGCGCGGGTTCTGGGCCGACCTGCCGGCGCCCGGCGGCGGCAGCGAACGCCATTGCGGCGGCCTGGCAATGGTCGACGGCGAACGGCTGGCCGTGGACCGCCCGGTGCCGGGGCCGGGCCAACACAGCCGCGAGGTTTTGGGCGAGTTCGGATTCGGCGCACATGAGATCGACGCCTTGATCGGCGACAACGTGGTGGCCGACCAATGACGGCCATCGGACAGGCGTTGGGGGGCCTCAAGGTGATCGAGATCGGCGGCTATGCCGCCGGCCCGTGGATCGGCAAGGTGCTGGCCAATTACGGCGCCACCGTCATCCATATCGAGGCCCGCGACCGGCCCGACGGGTTCCGCCTTCAGTACCCGCCCTACAAGGACGGCAAGAAGGGCATCAACCGGTCGGGCTGTTTTTCCTACTTCAACGATTCCAAATACGCCGTCACCATCGACGTCAAAAAGCCGGGCGGCTTGGAACTCGCGCGCCGGCTGTCGGACTGGACCGACGTGCTGGTGGAAAACATGCGCCCCGGCGTCATCGACCGTATCGGGCTCGGCTACCAGGAGCTCAAGAAGACCAACCCCGGCCTCATCTTCATGTCGACCTGCAACATGGGCCAGACCGGGCCGCGCGCGGCCACCGGCGGCTTCGGCTCGCAACTCTCGGCCCTTGCCGGGTTCTGCGGCCTGACCGGCGACGCCGGCGGCTCGCCCCAGTTGTTGTACGGGCCGTATATCGATTTCGTCGCCGCCCTGGTGGGCGCGCCGCTGATCCTGGCCGCCCTGGACCGGCGCCGGCGCACCGGCGAGGGCAGCCATATCGACGTCGCGCAATACGAATGCGGCGCCTTCTTCCTGGCCGGCCTGTTTTACGACTACCACGCCAACGGCAAAATCGTCGAACGCGACGGCAACGCCGATCCCGTGGCCGCGCCGCACAACGCTTACGCTTGCAAGGACGATGAGTGGATCGCCACGTCGTGCTGGGGCGACGATGAATTCAAGCGCCTGGCCGAGGCCGCGGGGCACCCCCAATGGGCCAAGGACAAGCGCTTCAAGGACGCAGCCGGGAGGCGGAAGAACGCTGCCGCGCTGGATGAGCTGATCGGCCAGTGGACCGCGGGGCTTACCGCCGATCAATTAGTGGACATTTTGCAGGGGGCCGGCGTCAGGGCATACAAGGTCAACACCTGCGCCGATCTCTTCACCGACCCGCAGTTGACCCACCGCAAGACCTGGCGCGTGCGCAAGCACCCGGAAATCGATACCCAGGCGCATTACTTCCCGGGCTTCGATCTGTCGGAACAGCCCGGCGACGTGACCGCGCCGGCGCCGCTGCTGGCCCAGGACAACGAACTGGTGTTCCGTGAATTCCTCGGCCTCTCGGAAGATGAATACAAGGAACTGGAAGAAAACGGCGTCTTCTAATTTACGGGGATGGGTGGGGAGAAAACGCGCCGTCCGTAGCTGAAAGGAGCAGGCCAATGACCGTCCGGAATGTTTCCCGGGAAAAGAAGAAGATCGGGGTTCAGCACAATTACATTCTCGGTCTCAACCACATCTCGGTCCACGTTCGGGACGTGGACGAGGCGACGGCGTTCTGGATGGACCTGTTCGAAGCGGAGCCGTACCGGGACCGCCCCGGCAGGAAATTATTCCACGTCAAGATTTCCGGGGTGGTGCTGGCCTTCTTCGAACAGCCGGGCGTGGTCGGCACCAAGGTCGCGTATCCACATTACGGCTTCACCACTTCGCCGGAGGGGATGCGGGTGCTGAAGAAGCGGCTCGACGACGCGGGCGTCAAGACCCACCCGTTCTGGACCCGGGACCGCATCACGGCGCTGATGTATTTCCGCGACCCGTCGGGGAACATGTTCGAGCTCTATTGCCCGAAGTACGACCGGACGGACGAGCTCCGCCTCGCGTCGGATAGGAACGGCGACTACCAGCCCCCGATCGAAGATATGATGTACGACTGGCCGAAACGCTGAGCCCGCTTGGTCCGCGGGCGGGTCATCCGATAGTCGCGTTGCGGGGCCCGCCCGGCAACACGGGTGGCGGGCCCAGCCATCTGGCCCGTTAACCTTATGTCCGCTTTTGACCCAAAGCGGACATAAGGTTTTTACATTTATCCGTGCCTGATCTGTGAACAAGGGCCTAAATCTCGTACGATCGGTTCATCGGGCTTCAATACGGGACGGTCGTTACTGATAAACTGACAGGGGCGAGGCGAATGATCGAGACGAAGGGACTGACTGGGGCGCAGGCGTTTTTGCGCGTGCTGGGCGAGATGGGTGTGGAGCGGATATTTGCCTCGCCGGGATCCGAATGGTCGCCGGTGTGGGAGGCGCTGGCCGAGCCTGCGGCAAACGACCTTCCCGTCTATATGAGTACCCGCCACGAGGAGACCGCGGTCGGCATGGCGAGCGGTTACGCCAAGGCGACGGGGAAACTGCCGGCCGTGATGATCCACACCACGGTGGGCGCGCTGCATGCGACGATGGCAATGCGCGGCGCTCTGCACGAACAGGTTCCGATGGTAGTTTTCGCCGGCGAATCCGTGGGCTTTGGCGAAGACGAGGGACCGGATGTCGGCGGCCAATGGGCTGGCCATCTGGCCGACATGGGCGGGCCGGCAAAGCTCGTCGAAAACACGGTCAAGTGGAGCTTTGGCGTCAACACGAAATCGATATTGCCGCCTACCATACAGCGCGCCTGCCGGCTGGCCATGGCGGGGCCGCGCGGTCCGGTATTCGTGTCCCTTCCTATGGAGCACCTGTTCGACACGATGACGCGGAATGTTGCCTCCGGCCTCGGTGCCGCGCCGCGGGCGACGGCCGACCCCAACGGCATCGAGCAACTGGCGGACATGCTCGCAGGTGCGGAGGACCCGGTCATCGTCGCAGAAGACGCGGGCCGCAGCCAAAAAGCCGTCGACTGTCTGGTGGAAATCGCCGAGCTGCTCGGCTGTCCGGTGGTGGAAACCCGCAGCACGGGCAGCATCAATATGCCGCGCACCCATCCTCTTCATAGCGGCTACGATCCCAAGGAGGTTGTGGCGGAGAGCGACATGATCTTTCTGGTGGCGGTCATCGCCCCCTGGCATCCCGCCTCGGTGACACCGTCACCCGGCGCCAAGGTTGCGATGCTCGATGAAAACCCCCACCGCGTCGAGCTCCCGTTCTATGGCTTCCAGTCGGATCTGTGTCTTGCGGGCGAGATCGAAACCTCACTGGAGCGGCTGCTCGCCGAGCTGCAGGAAAGGATCACAAAAGGCGATGCCACGCGTAGCGCCCGTAGCGCGGAGCTGAAAGCGAAGAATGATGCGCGCCGGCAGAAGTGGCGTGAAAACGCGCAAGCACTTGCCGATCAAAAGCCGATGGATACCCGCTGGGTCGCACACGAGATCAGCCAGGCCCTGCCCGCGGATGCGATGGTGGTCGAGGAAACCATCACTCACAGGCTGGCTATTCATCAGTATCTCGATAATTTGAAACCGGGCTCGTTTTTCGCTGGCTGCATCGGCGGCTTGGGGACCGGACTCTCCACCGCGTTGGGTGTCAAAGTCGCGAATCCCACACGTCCCGTCATCTGCCTTATTGGTGACGGGTCGTTCAACTATGATCCGGTGCTGGCTGTGTATGGCGCGGCACAAGAACACAATCTGCCGTTCCTGACGATCATGTTCAACAATCAGGGCTACCTCTCGCAAAAATCGGGTGTGCCGAGGTACTACCCGGACGGCTGGGCGGTGAAGACCAACAACTTTTCCGGCCTTCACATCGCTCCATGCCCTGAATATTCAACGATCGTCACGGCGTTTGGCGGCTACGGTGAACGGGTCGAAGAACCGGGTGAGGTACGGAAAGCAGTGGAACGGGGGCTAGACGCGCTGAAGAACGGCCAGTCGGCGTTGATTGACGTACGGCTCAAGCCGGTGGAGGAAATCATCCATCGCAGCGATCAATGAACTCGTTCGGTGCGGACATCTGTCGGATGAAACCCAAGGTGCGATGGGTTGGTAAAAATAGTTGATGCAGTTCGTTTTAGAACGCGCGGCCGTTGAGACAGCAGTAA
>SMXQ01000067.1 GCA_004356985.1 Alphaproteobacteria bacterium
CGTTGCGGACCCGGGGGCGGTACCCGGCGCCTCCACCATTTTCTTTTGGCACCCGCGCCAGGCGGGACCACATGGGGGCGAAACAGGATCGACGCGCGTGGTAAAGGCAGCGCTTTTGCCCGGTATGATACCACCGTTATCGGGTCACACTCTATGTGCGAACGACAATGAGTACGCACTCGCTGCTTAGATAAGCAAGCGCGGCCCGGGGGGCGCCGGGCAACAGAAGCCCCCCACCTCTTCCCCTCCCCAGAACCTCGCCGCCGGTGGGTCCAGCCGTCCCCGGCCGCGCGCGTGGAGTCTTTTCTCGCGATTTCCCGCGCATCGGGATGACGGCGGCCCGCCCAGGGCGTATAATTAGCGATGCCCGGCCACCGGCGCCGAGGCGCGCCACAGGAGATTCCCGTCCCGCCATGGCCGACACCCCGCTCAATTACGAAAAAATAGTCGAGGACGCCATGCGCGGCGTCGCCCGGGAAGCGCTTCGGGAGGTCGCGTCCGGCGGCATGCCCGGTGATCACCAGATCTATATCTGCTTCAAGACCGGCGCGCCGGATGTGGCAATGCCGGATCACCTCCGCGCCCAATACCCGGAAGAAATCACCATCATCCTCGAACACCAGTTCTGGGACTTATCGGTGGACGAGACGGGGTTTTCCGTCGGCCTCGCCTTCGCCGGAAAACGGGAACACCTGCACGTGCCTTTCGCGGCGCTCACCAGTTTCGCCGATCCCTCGGTGGATTTCGGCCTTCAGTTCGCCAACCCCGAGGACGCAGAGGGTCCGGCGCCCAAAGGCGGCAAGCGGCCCGCAGCCGGCAAGGCCGGGGGCGAGGCAGCGGCGGGCGGCGAGGAGGCCGGGAAAAAAGTGGTCTCCCTCGACCAGTTCCGCAAAAAATAGCGCGCCACATTGCCGCGCGCGCCAATCGAATCGGGCCCCGGGCCCAGAACTGGAAGCAGACAGAGATGCCGGAATTCATTCATGAAACCATGTTCCCCCTGGCCGAGGCGGATACCCCATGGCGCAAATTGACCGGGGATTACGTCAAGACCGAGGAATTCGGCGGCGCGCCGGTGCTCAGTATCGACGGCGCGGCCTTGACCGAACTTTCCCGCGCCGCCTTCTTCGACATCGCCCATTACCTGCGCACCTCGCACCTCGCCCAGTTGGCGGAAATCATGGCCGACCCCGAGGCCTCGGACAACGACCGCTTCGTCACCTATGAATTGTTGAAGAACGCCAATATTTCCGCCGGCGGCATCCTGCCCATGTGCCAGGACACCGGTACCGCCATCATCATGGGCAAGAAGGGGCATCGGGTGATGACCCGGGGCGACGACGAAGCGCGCCTTGCCGAGGGGGTGTTTCGAACCTACGCCGAGGATAACCTGCGCTATTCCCAACTGGCGCCGCTTTCCATGTACGACGAGGTCAATACCGGCACCAACCTGCCCGCCCAGATCGAGATCTACGCCACCGAGGGCGAAGCCTACGACTTCCTGTTCATCGCCAAGGGCGGCGGTTCGGCCAACAAGAGCTTTCTCTATCAGGAGACCAAGGCGTTGCTCAATCCGGATTCGCTCATTAGCTTCGTCGACGAGAAGATCCGTACCCTGGGCACCGCCGCCTGCCCGCCCTATCACCTGGCCATCGTCATCGGCGGGACGTCTGCGGAACTGACCCTGAAGACCGTGAAACTGGCGAGCTGCCATTATCTCGACGGCCTGCCCGAGGCGGGAAGCAAGTCCGGCCACGCCTTCCGCGACCGGGCGCTGGAGGAAGACATCCTCAAGCTGACCCAACGGACCGGCATCGGCGCCCAGTTCGGCGGCAAGTATTTTTGCCACGACGTGCGGGTGATCCGCCTGCCCCGCCACGGCGCCAGCTGCCCCGTGGGCATCGGCGTCAGCTGTTCCGCCGACCGCCAGGCGCTGGGCCGCATCACCGCCGAAGGGGTGTTCCTGGAGCAGATGGAGATGGACCCCGCGCGCTTCATGCCCAATATCGACGAGGCCAGCCTGGCCGGCGATATGGTGGAGATCGACCTCAACGCGCCCATGGCCGACATGCTGGCGGAACTGACCAAGCACCCGGTGAAAACCCGGCTTTCGCTGAACGGGGTCCTGGTGGTGGCGCGCGACATCGCCCACGCCAAGATCAAGGAGCTTCTGGATTCCGGCGAACCGATGCCGGACTACATGCGGAACCATCCGGTGTACTACGCCGGGCCCGCCAAGACGCCCAAGGGCATGGCGTCGGGCGCCTTCGGCCCGACCACCGCCGGGCGCATGGATTCCTATGTCGATCAGTTCCAGGCGGCGGGCGGGTCCATGATCATGCTGGCCAAGGGCAACCGTTCGGCCGTGGTGACGGCGGCCTGCAAGGCCCATGGCGGGTTCTATCTGGGCTCCACCGGCGGGCCCGCGGCGCGTCTCGCCCAGGACTGCATCAAGAAAATCGAAGTGCTGGAATACCCCGAGCTCGGCATGGAAGCGGTTTGGCGGATCGAGGTTCAAAACTTCCCCGCCTTCATCATCGTCGACGACAAGGGCAATAATTTTTTCGCCTCTCTCACCGAGAAGCCGCCGACCAATGGCGAAATCCTATCTTTATAACGGGCCCGCGCGCGCACCCCTGACCTTAGCGCTGGCCCACGGCGCGGGCGCGCCCATGGATCATGCGTTCATGGAGGCCATGGCGGCCGGAATCGGCGGCGCCGGATTCCGCGTCGCGCGCTTCGAATTCCCCTATATGGCCAAGCGCCGCGAAGACGGCAAAAAGCGGCCCCCCGACCGCGCCCCGGTGCTGCGCGCGGCGTGGCAAGAAGTGACCGACGCCCTGGGCCGGGATCGGCTGGTGATCGGCGGCAAGTCCATGGGCGGGCGCATCGCCTCCATGATGGCCGACCAATTGGGCGTGCGCGCCCTGGTCTGCCTCGGCTATCCCTTCCACGCGCCGGGCAAGCCCCTGGACGGGCGCGCCGATCACCTACGGGCCATAGCGACGCCCACGTTGATCGTCCAGGGCGAACGCGATCCCTTCGGCACCCGCGACGACATCGCCGGCTATGCCCTGGGCGCCAAGGTCAAGGTGCATTTCCTCATGGACGGCGAGCATTCCTTCAAGCCGCGCAAGAAAAGTGGCCGCAGCGAAGAGGAAAACCTCGCCGAGGCGGTGGAAGAAGTGGTGGCGTTCATGGAGAGAATCGCCGCGTCGTGAAGGCGCCCGAGCCCTTCGCCCAACGGATGCAGGCCTTGTTGACGCCGCTCGGCCCGGTGCGCTTGCGGCGCATGTTCGGCGGCACCGGCATTTTCATGGATGACCTGATGTTCGCCTTGATCGCCCGCGGCAAGCTCTACCTGAAGGTGGACCCCATGAGCGAAGCCGAATTCGCGCGCGCCGGGTCGACACCTTTTACTTACCGCCGCCAGGGCCGCGAGATTTCCATGTCCTACTGGTCGGCGCCCGACGGCGCGCTCGACCACATGGCGGCTCTCCTGCCCTGGGCCGAGGCGGCGCTTGGCGCGGCGCGGCGGGCCAAGGCCAAGTGACGCTGCGCCGCCATTCGGTGCGCATCGCCGGCCATCCTACCTCGGTGTCCATGGAGGACGCGTTCTGGCAGGAGATCCGCCGCGCCGCCGAGGAACAAGGCATCAGTACCGCGCGCCTGATCGAAAGGATCGACCAAGCCCGAATGGCGGACGCGAGTTCGGCCACACTGCCGCCCAACCTGTCCAGCGCGCTGCGCCTCTACGTGCTCGCCCGCCTCCAGGCACGGGCCGGGAAGGGCTAGCAGGCTGCTGAAAATCTCTGCTTCGTGGCCCGATGCTTCGAGACACGCGCTACGCGCGTTCCCCGGCATGAGGAGAAGTCGACACGCGCTGCGCGCGTTCCCCGGCATGAGGGTAAGTTATGGAAATACATCATTCCTTATCCTGAGGAAGGCCCTGAAGGGGCCTGTCTCGAAGGATGGGCAACTTTTTCAGCAGCCTGTTAGAGTACTTCCGGGCCGCGGGCGCCTGACAATTTCCCGACCCCGCCTATCGCCTGAGCAGGTCGAAGATGCCCCGGATGAACTGTTCCTTGGTGGACGGCTGGGGCTGGCCCGTGCCGTCCGTCGTGCCGCCGTCTTGGGGGCGCCGTCCCATGAACTGGTTGAGCAGCGCGCCGGCGGCGCGGTTGGCGAGCCAGGCCTGAAGGGCGTTGGCCTTGATGATGCGCCGGGGCGCGTCCAGAGGCCCTTTCACGCGCAGGCCGAAGGGCGGCGCCTCGGCGTTGCCGGACAGGCGGAACTGCACGTCGCCGTCGATCAGCCAACGCCCCAAATCGAGCATCAATCTGCCCGAGCCGGTGCCGCCGTCGGCGATGATCGAAACGTCGTCGGACCGCAGCACGCCGCCCTTGACGGCAAAGGTCCCGGCCAGCTTAGAGAACCGCGTGGTGCCGCCGGCCATGGCGGTCCGCAGCAGGGTGAACAGCGAAACCGCATCGGTGAGCCGGACGATCCTTTGATTCACCTGGGCCAGGTCGAAGCCTTTGACGGTGCCTTCGGTGACACCGAGAGAGCCCGACCCGGCCAGCGACCGGGCAATGGCCCTGGAGCTCGCCCCCCGTCCCGACAGCGATATCTTGAAATCCACCTTGCCCTTGGCGATATCGATATCCGCGGCATTGAACATCGCCCGCTTCAGGTCCATGCGGGCGACGTCGAGATCGAGCCGCACGCGCATGGCGCCGCCTGCCCTCGCGGGCGCGGCCACGCCTCCCGTCATGTGGAAAGCCCCGCCGACCATGGTCCCGGTGAGGCGGCGAATCTCGAGCCGGCCCTGGTCCAGGGTTAAATCGAGGCGCGGCCCGGCCACCCGCCAGCGCCGCCAGGTCATGGCGCGGGCGCGGATGCGCAGGTCGGCGTCGATCAGTTTAAGCATTTCAAGATCGATGGGCCGATCGGACCAGGGCGGCCCGCCGCCGGCCTTGCGCACGCCGGCCCGGGCGCGGATGCCCTTGGTCTTATTCTCGTTCCGGCCCGGGCCCGAGAGGAAATGATCGACGATGATGTCATTGCCCTCCAGGTCCGCCTTCAACAAAGGCCGCGCGCCGGCAAGGCTCAGGGTGGCGGTTCCCGTGAACCGGGCCTGGCCCAACCGGGCTTTGAACCTATCGAGCTTGAGATCGAGCCCCGCGCCGAGCACCCTGGCGGAGACTTCCATGGGCCCGCGCACCCGTTTCTCGGGGCTGAAGCCGGGATCGAAGAGCCGCACGAAGGTCACGAAATCGGGATGGCTTGCCCGGAAATCAAGCTCCACGCGCGGCGCCGTGGCCAAGCCGGCCAGGGTTCCCTTGGCGGTAATCTTGACTTTGCCCACGGCCACATCGAGGTCCACGCGGAGGCGCGCCGCTTCGGCGGTCAGGCGGCCTTGGATGGTCAGGGGGCGGAGCTTGGCCACCGCCGCCGGGATGGGAAACGGCGCCAAACGGTAGAGGCGGCGGGGGTCCTTGGCCGACAGAAGCAGGGTCATATCGGGAACCGGCGATTTATCGAGCCCGCGCACCACGCCCTTGGCTTCCACCCGGGCGCCGGCGAAAGAGGCGATGGTGAGCTTGGCCAGCTTGAGATCGCCGCCGATCAGCGTGCCTTCCATGGCCAGCCCGTCGATGCGCGCGCCGCCATAGGTTGCCCGGCCCACCAAGATGTTGAAATTGGCGTCGAACGCGCCCAACGCACCAAGCCCGCCCTGGGCGGCGGGCGCCCCCTGGGCACCGGACGCCGGCTTGCCCTTGGCCCCAGAGGCGGCGGCCGCCGGGGCGCCCTTTTTCGGCAGCCCACCCTTTTTCGGCAGGTAGGCATCGAGGTTGAGGCGATCCACCTTGAGCCGGACGCCGATGGCGATCCGTTGGCGGAGCGCCACCACCAGGCCGCCGGTCACCTTGGAGGAATCGAAGCGCAGGTCCAGGTCTTGGAGCTCCATGCGCTGGGGCTCGAACCCCAGGCCAGCCCGGAAGCGCACCTTGCGCAGGCGATCGCGGGGCAGCGCCCGGTCGTCGCCGCCCAGCCAGCGCACCACCGCGTGAAAATCGCTCGAATCCAAGCGCACTTGCCCATCGAAGCGCGGCCGGCCTTTTTTCGCCTTGAGCCGGCCCGAGATGGTCACCTCGGTACCGCCGGGAAGACGGGCGGAGAGGCTTTTGATCCTCAGCACCCCCTTTGCCATCCGCATGCGGACCCTGAGGTCGCGGACCAGCCCCTTGCGGAAGACGATGCCGTCGATCCCGGCATCCAGGGAGACGCTGAGATCACGGGGCAGGGAAAAATCAATCTTGGCCGCCTTGGTGTCACCCTTCCCGGCCGCCTTGGCGTCACCCTTCCCGACGACGGGCGCCGTGCCCGCGGCGGCGAGCCAGCGGTCGAGGTCGAGACGGTTGATCTTGAAGGTGCCATCGATATTGGTCACGGTGCCCGGCGCGATGGTGATCGCCCCGCTGAGCCGGGTGCCGCCCACCTCGGCGGCGATATCGTTGAGGGACAGGGTATCGGTTCCACCGGTGATCCCGGCGGTCAGGGTGAAGGGTTGGGCCAGCGCCCCCCCGCGCTTCGATGGGCCCGCCCCGCCGCCGCCGGCGGCGCGGCCGAGCGCTTCGATCAAGGCGCCGAGATCGGGCCCCTGGGCGCTGAGCTTTCCGGTGACGGTGGGCCCCGGCGCGCCGGCGGTCACCATGCCGGAATAACGCAACTTGGCCTTGGCGCCCAGGAACCGGGCCTCCACGGTCAGCTTGGTGGACGCGCCGGATTCGATGCGGCCGGACTGCAGCTCGAAACCGATGGGCACGCCGCCGATGCGGAATTCACCGCGCGCGGCGAAGGGCCCGGACAGGGTGGCGGCGGCGATCCGCGCGTTGATGCCATCCACCCGCTGGACCGTGCCTTTTTGCGAATCGCGGAAGCTCAGCGACCCCGATTCGATGATCACCTGCTCCAGGCTGATGCTATCCCCGAGGCGCCCGCCGCCTTGGTCCAACCCGCCGCCGGGGCCCGGCGCGGTCCGCCGCGGCTCCTTGAACTGCCAATTTACCCGCCCATCGGCCAGCTTCTCGAGGCGGATATCGGCGCCCCGAAGCACCACCGAGCGCACCACCACCTTGCCCGACAGCAACGGCCAAAAGGCAACTCGGAGGTCGAGGCCGGCAAGGCGCACCATGTCGGGATCGGCGGCGCCCGCGAGGTTGGACAACCGCGCCCCGGCGAGGGTCAGCTTGGGTGCGGGCAACAAGGCGACGTCGATGTCGCCGTCGATGGAAAGCGTCCGGCCGGTGGCCTTGCGGATTTCGGCGGTGATCTCCGCGCGGTAGGCGTTCCAATCGATGAAGCTGGGCGCCACAAGGGCGGTAGCGACGGCCAAAACCAGGACCGCCAAAAACCCTATCAGTATCTTCTTCACGTGCCTGTTCCCGGCTGGGGCAGATCCGGCCAAATCGAACCCATTGACCGGGATGTGCCCTCAATGCGCGCCAGCCCACCAGGGCACCGGTGGAGAAATACCCCATGGGACTTGCAGCGCCAACGGATATTTGCGTTAATTGAACCTATAAAATATGGCGGATTAAAGGTAGCATCCGACATCGGGCCAAGGTTGCGCCGCGCGGAGGCCGGCCAGGCCCCGGGCAGGGACGCCGAGGCAAGAGGAGCTGTTCACCAATGGGTGACGTGGTCAACCTCAATCAGTACCGCAAGAAGCGCCAGCGCGACGAGAAGTCCCGAGCGGCGCGGGAAAATCGCGCAAGGTTCGGGCGCACCGGCGCCGAGGCGTCCGGCCAACGCCATGAGGCGGAAAAAGCCGGCGATGAATTGGGCCGCAAGCGCCTGGTTCCAGTTACCCAGGACGATCCTCAGCCCAGACCCGGCGCCAACCGCGAACCACCCGAAGACGGCACCCCTAGCGCCGGCTGAGGCCGCCGCCCATCGAGTCACGCGCCAGGGGCTCCCTCCTCCGCGCCCGCGTCGGTTTCTCCGGCCCGGCCGTAACCCCCGCCGCCCGGCGTTTCCATCACGAACACGTCGCCCGGCCCCAGGACCATTTCGGCGGTGGCGCCCAGCACTTCCTTGCCGCCATGGGCGCGCTCGATCCGGTTGACCCCCTTGGCGCCGTCGCCGCCGCCGGCCAGCCCCGGCGGCGCCACGGCGCGGCGGTTGGACAGGATCGCCGCGGCCATGGTCCGGAGGAAACGGATGCGGCGCACCACGCCGTCGCCGCCGCGGTGCGCCCCCGCCCCGCCGGAGCCCCGGCGGATGCAAAAACTCTCCACCAGCACCGGGAAGCGCCATTCCAGGACCTCCGGGTCGGTCAGGCGCGAATTGGTCATGTGGGTTTGCACGGCGCTGGCGCCATGGAAAGTCGGCCCGGCGCCGGCCCCGCCGCAAACGGTTTCGTAGTACTGATAGGTCTCGTCGCCGAAGGTGAAGTTGTTCATGGTGCCCTGGCTCGCCGCCGCGCGGCCCACCGCGAGAAGCAGGGCGTCGACCACGCATTGCGAGGTTTCCACGTTGCCCGCGACCACCGCCGCCGGCGGCTTGGGGCTCAGCATGGAGCCTTCGGGGATGATCAGGCGGATCGGCCGGAGGCAGCCGTCGTTCATGGGGATCGGCGCCTCCACCAGGGTCCGGAAGACGTACAGCACGGCGGCCCGGCAGACCGCCTCGGGCGCGTTGAAATTGGTGGCGGACATGGCCGAGGTGCCGGTGAAGTCGACGGTGGCACACCGCCCGGCGCGGTCGACGGCCACGGTGACGTGGATTTCGCTGCCGTCATCCAATGCGATCACGGCGCTGCCTTCGGCCAGCCGGGCGATGACCCGGCGCACCGCTTCCTCGGCATTGTCCTGGACGTGGCCCATATAGGCTTCCACCACCTGGAGGCCGAACATTTCCACCATGCGTAAAAGCGCACCCTCGCCCCGGGCGCAGGCGGCGGCCTGGGCCTTGAGGTCGGCGATGTTCTGGTCGGGGTTGCGGGCCGGCAGGACCCCGGCGCCAAGGCGCGCGCGCATGGCGTCCTCGCGGAACACCCCGCCCTCGACCATCAGCTCGCCCTCGAACAACACCCCCTCCTGGTCGATGGAGGTGGAGTTGGGCGGCATGGAGCCGGGATGGCTGCCGCCGATGTCGGCGTGGTGACCGCGGGCGGCGACGAAGAACAGCACCGCCCCGCCGCCGACGCCGAAAACCGGGCGGATGACGGTGATATCGGGAAGATGGGTGCCGCCGTCATAGGGCGCGTTGTGGATATAGACCTCGCCCGGCGACATGGCGGCGCCGGACCCACGGGCCCGCATCACCGCGCGCACCGAGGAGCCCATGGAGCCCAGATGGACCGGCATATGCGGCGCGTTGGCGATCAGCCCGCCGGTGGCGTCGAACACGGCGCAGGAGAAATCGAGCCGCTCCTTGATATTGACCGACCGCGCGGTGTTGGCCAGCACCGCCCCCATTTCCTCGGCGATGGACATGAACAGGTTGTTGAATACCTCCAGCATCACCGGGTCGGCCCGGGTTCCCGGGGCATGGGCCCGGACCGGCGGCTCGGTGCGCTTCAGGATCAGGTGGCCGAAGCCGTCCACCTTGGCCGACCAGCCGGGCTCGATCACCGTGGTGGCGCCTTCCTCGAGGACCAGGGCCGGGCCGGGGATCTCATCGCCGGGGGCGAGTTGGGCGCGGGCGAACAGGTCCACCGGCAGGGCCGCCCCTTGGCAGACCATAACGCCCCGGGCCGCGGCCACCAGCGGCCCGGCGCGGGCGGTCGCGCGGGTCAAATCGTCGGCGCCGATGCCCGATGCGCCGACCGCTTCCACCGACACCGCGCCGGCCACCAGCGGCTCATGGGGGCTGGTGAAGCCGAACCGCGCCTGGTGGGCGGCGGCGAAGGCGGCCAGGATCTCGTCATGGGAGGCAAACGGCACCTCCAGCGCGGTATCGGTGCCGCGATAGCGAAGATGCACGCGCCGCGCCACGGTGATCTCGCCATCCGCCACCCCTTGATCGACCAGCGCCGCGCGGGCCTCGGCCCCAAGGGAATCGAGGCGCCGGGCCAGGGTGTCCATCAGCTCGTCCGTGAACACCTCCTCCACCGCCGCCTCGCCCAGCGCGCGCTGGTCGGCCAACCCCATGCCCAGGGCCGACAGCACGCCGCCCAGCGGATGGATGAGGATCTCGGTCATGCCCAGCGCGTCGGCCACCCGGCAGGCATGCTGGCCGCCGGCGCCGCCGAACGACACCAGGGCGTAACGGGTCACGTCGCGGCCCCGCTGGGTGGAGATTTTCTTGATGGCCGCCGCCATGTTGTCCACGGCGATGTGCAGGAACCCCTCGGCCACCTGCTCCGAACTCATGGCCTTGCCGGTCTCCGCCTCGATCTCGCGCGCCAGGCGAACGAAGCCGGCCTCGGCGGCGGCGCGGTCGAGCGGCTGGTCGGCGCCGGGGCCGAACACGGCGGGGAAGGAATCGGCGCGGATGCGGCCGAGCAGCAGGTTGGCGTCGGTGACCGTCGGCGGCCCGCCCTTGCGGTAGCACGCCGGGCCCGGATCGGCGCCGGCGGATTGCGGCCCCACCTGGAGCCGGCCGTCGTGGAAATGCAGGATCGAGCCGCCGCCCGCCGCCACCGTATGGATGGCCAGCATGGGCGCGCGCATGCGCACCCCGGCGATCTCGGTCTCGGAAGTTCGCTCATAGGCGCCGTCGAAATGGGCGACGTCGGTGGAGGTGCCGCCCATGTCGAAGGTGATGACCCGGTCCATGCCGGCCAGGTTCGCGGTCTTGACGGCGCCGACGATGCCGCCGGCGGGACCCGACAGCACCGCGTCGCGGCCCTGGAACCGCCCGGCCTCGGTCAGGCCGCCGTTGGACTGCATGAACATCAGCCGCGCCCCGCCCAGCGCCGAGCCCACCCTGTCCACGTAGCGCGCAAGGATGGGCGAAAGGTAGGCGTCGGCCACGGTGGTGTCGCCGCGCCCGACCAGCCGCATGAGAGGGCTCACCTGGTGGGAAACCGAGACCTGGGTGAAGCCGACGGCGCGCGCGATTTCGGCCACCGCCAGTTCGTGATCGGGGAAGCGCCAGGCATGCATGAAAAGGATGGCGCAGGCCCCGATGCCCGCCCCATGGGCCGCGGTGAGCCCGGCCCGGGCGGCGTCGAGGTCCAGCGCGGCGATCTCCTCGCCGCCGGCGGTGACCCGGCCGGGCACCTCGAGCACCCGGCAATGCAGCAACTCGGGCAGGCGGATGTCCAGGGCGAACAACTCGGGGCGGTTCTGGTAGGCGATGCGCAACGCATCGGCGAAGCCATCATTGGTCACCAGGACCACCGCCGCGCCCCGGCGTTCCAAGAGCGCGTTGGTGGCCACCGTGGTGCCCATCTTGACGGCCTCGATCTGGTCCCCGGGGATGGCCGCGCCGTCTTCCAGGCCCATCGCCCGGCGGATGCCCTCGATCACCGCGTCGTCGTAATGGTCGGGGTCCTCGGACAGCAGCTTGAGCGCCGAGATGGCGCCGCCGGGCGCACGGGCGACGACATCGGTGAAGGTGCCGCCGCGGTCGATCCAGAACTGCCACATGCTTATTCAACCAACTGGTTTAGTACGGGGAAATTACGCGTCCCTGGTATCGTACCGCGCACCAGGGCTTGCCCAGGATTCGGCAAAGCAAGCCCGCTCTCATCTGCGTGATCATAGGGGGGACGCTACCGTCTTGCCAAAAAATTTCCTATAGTGTGTCCAAGGGAAAGGTTACCCGATCAAGATCGACCA
>SMXQ01000068.1 GCA_004356985.1 Alphaproteobacteria bacterium
CTGGACGGCTTTAGAACGCTGTATTTCGACTCGATACTGTTCGATCCCGGAACCCTCAAGTTTCTCTGCCAATTGGCGGGCGCGGATAAAATCGTCCTCGGTTCCGACTATCCCTTTCCCATCGGCGATCCCCAACCCGCTTGTGTGGTCACCGACGCCTGTCTCGGCGAGACGGCGACGCGGATGATCCTTGGCGAAACCGCCGCTAGGCTGTTCCATATGGCCTAGAAAAGGTTGGCCCACTCGATGGAGCGTAGCTCGGGAAAGAAATCGCCCAAGACGGTCTGCGGCCACTGAACCAGCAGAAGCGTGTGGAACAGCAGATAAGAGCAGATCCACATCGGCACCGCGATGTACAGTGTCACCTTCCAACTTTCCTTGCCCTCGAAACGCATGTAGCCGACCAGGAATAGGAACATCGACGGCAGTAGCCCGATGACAGAGCCGGTAGCGAAAAAGGCCGCCAGCCAGCCGAAATAGCGCGCCGCGCGGATGGAGATGGTCTTGACGTCGAGGTCGCCGTAATCGGCCTGAATGTCGAAATGAACTTCCTCCTGCTCTGCCTTGAAGGCGTCACCCGTGGTCGTGCCGCGGGCCTCCTCGACAGCCGCGGCGGTGCCCTCCTCGCCCTCCACGGCGGCGAATTTCGACGGCGGCACCACGAACAGGTCCGAAAAGATCAGCCCGCCGGTAAAAAGGATACCGGCGTAAGCGATGACATGGGGCACCAAGCGTGCGCCGAATTCCCAGCCCCAGGACAGATAAATACAGGTCGCGAACGTCGCCACCACTCCGAAAGAGAAATACATGTTGGGGTCGAGGTTCTCGCGCCGGAATTTGATGCTGTATTTGTTGCTCCCCCCTGACTTCGCGCGCTCCATATAGCCCTTGATGATCGGCCGCAGCACGCCGTAGAGCGTCATGGCGAAGATGATGCTGACCCACGGTGTGAACTTGCCCTCGCGGAATATCCACAGCCATTCCCAATCGTAACGCTCGACCGAGATGAACATGTAACGCTCGACCAGGCCACCCAGCACGAAGCCTAGGATCAGCGGCGGCCGTGGCCAGCGCAGCCGCTTCATCACCCAGCCGATGAAACCGAAAATCAGCAGCGCATAGATGTCGCCCCAAGCGTTGGAGCCCTGATAGGCACCGATAAAGGTGACCGCGAGCACCACCGGCGCGAGGATGCCGATCCGCACCAGGGCAATCTTGGCGAGTTGGTTGGCGAACAGGAAACAGAGCCCGCCGCCGAGGATGTTGGCCAAGGCCACCGACCAAACCAGCGTATAGGTGATGTCGAGCCGCTCGGTGAGCATTTTGGGCCCAGGCTCGAGGCCGTGGATCAGGAAGGCGCCGAGGATCAACGCCATGGAGGCCGATCCCGGCACACCGAAGGCGATGGTCGGAAGCAACGCGCCGCCTTCCTTGGCGTTGTTGGAACTTTCGGACGCAATTACCCCGCGCACGTCACCCTTGCCGAAGGTTTTGCCTGAATCCTTGATCGAGCGAACCGCGTGGCCATAGGCGATCCAGTCGATGACCGAGGCACCGATGCCGGGAATCGCGCCAAGGCAGGTGCCGATGGTGGCGCAGCGAAACACCAGGAATTTATTGCGGAAGACGTCCTTGACGCCCTGCCACTGCGACCATCGCGACCCGGCATCGGCATTACCGGAAATGGTTTGTCGGGTGATCACCATGTCGGCGATCTCGGGAACCGCGAACAGGCCGAGCGCCAGCGGCACCACCGGCAGGCCGTCATACAGGTAGAGCGAATCAAAGGTCCAGCGCAGCGTCCCGGTCTGCGGGTCGTCACCGGCGGTCGCCACCAACAGGCCGATACAGGCCGCAGCCAACCCCTTGAGCGGCGTTGAGCCACTGAGCACCGCCACCAACGACAGGCCGAAGATACAGATCGCCAGCAATTCCGGCGATGTGATCTGCAAGATGATAGGGCGAATGATCGGCACCGAAAGCGCCAACAGCATAGCCCCGTAGAGCCCGCCGATGATCGAGGACGTGAAGGCCGCTCCGAAAGCGCGGCCCGCCTCACCCTTGCGCGCCATGGGGTAGCCATCGAGGATGGTCGCCGCCGAACCGACCGTGCCGGGCACCCCGAAGAGCACCGCCGGGATGGTATCGGAAGTCACCACCACCGAACTCAGGCCCATCATGAAGGCAAGCGCCGTGTACGGGTCCATGGTGAAGGTAAACGGCAACAGCAGCGACAGGCCGACCAACCCACCCAGGCCCGGGATGACGCCGAGGACCAATCCGATAAGCACACCAAGCCCGAGAAAGGACAGGCGCAAAGGGTCCGACAACATCACGGCGGCCTTGATAGCGGCGTCCAGCACACTGGCATCCATTTGAAACGCGTCCCCCTTACAGAATTAACACTTGTCTCAAACGCGGGTTTTATTCAGTTGCGCCACACCAAAGCGATCCCCGACCCGGCCGGTCAAGAGAAACGGCGGCCTCCAAAAGCCGCCGCCTCCCGTTGACAGGCTAGCTCCGCCACATCACCGAACCGCTTCTGCGCCCAATCGGCAAAGGACGGCGAAGCCCCCGCCAATTGGCGCGAGGGCTTCTGGGTTTCCCGCCGCTACTTGCCGAAAATCATCTTCCGTGCGGCGGCGACGACTTTCGGGTTGGCATTGGCGTACGCCTTGATGACGAAATCCTGAATGTCGGCGCCCGAGGTCGGGAGCACGCGCAAACGCCGCTTCTTGGCGGCGGCGATATAAACCGGGTCCTTGACCATTTTGGCGAAGGCCGCGCGCAACGGGGCGACGATCTTCTTGGGCGCACCGGGCGGCAGCGCAAGGCCACGGCCGATGATCCCCAGCGTCGCCATGAAGGCGATGATGGGCTTGTGCTTGTCCGCGACTAGGTCCCGCATCATCGGAACGTTGGGCAATGCCGGGTCTTTCCAAACGCCAGTTTGCAGGATCGCCTTGGCGAAGATCTTGCCGTTTTTGTCCTTCTTGAACCAATGGGGAACTTTTGAGCTCCAGGCCAGCCAGTTGAAGCCGGTGCCCTGATGCTCACCCTGTTCCATGGCCAAGATGGTCTTGGAAGACCCCTTATAGCCCGAGACCTGCTTGATCTTCAGGCCGAGCATCATCTTCGCCATGCGCGGGATCAGGAACGACGTCGAACCGGGGCCGGTGTTGCCGATGATGACCCGCGTCTTTTTCATGTCCTGCCATTTGCTGATGCCTGAATCCGTACGCAGGACGAATATGGTATTGGTCTGGTTGGTCGATCCCAGCCAGGTGAATTCCTTCGCCCTGTACTTGACCTTGTTGGGCCGTAGAATTTCTGAAACCACGATGGTGTCCGGCGGCACGAGCCAGTGATAGCCGCCCTTGGGCATGGCCTTGTACGCGTAGTTGGTCATCTTGATGCCGCCGGCGCCGGGCTGCGACTTGACGATGATCTTGGGATTTCCGGCGATAAACTTGGGCAGATGCTCGGCCATGGTCCGGGAATACTTCCCGTAGGTGCCGCCGAAGCCGTAGCCGATATAGATGGTGATGGTCTTGTTTTTGTAAAAATCTCCAAGGCCTTGCGCGCTTGCGCCAGGCGACGGTGACAGGGCCAATAAAACGACGAGCCCGCCAACAAAAATAGCCGATATTCTGCCAATCATGATCGTCTCCCTTACGTTAATTCAAACTCCCGGGTATTCCCTTTGCGGTTATGTTTCAACCGCTTGTTGTTTTGGGTGGTTCCAAAAATCCGTCGGCCTTCACCCTAGGGTATTTTACCCGGCGAAAGCAAGATCACAGAATGAATGCAAGGCCGTGGCTTTGCTAAATTCTCGCGGGGATTCCCTTGCCAACCTTCGCCGCCGCCCCGGCGCCGGGGATTGCTTCACCAGACGGGGCTGGGGGTTATTTATTTGAACCTGCCCGCTTCGGGATGCCCGCGTCGGAATGAAGGTCTGCCTTGGTCACGGATGGCCGGCCGCGGCAGGCGCGCGAACGCCGCGCCCGCACCGGACAAATCCAACGCGCTGAACAGAATCGCCCGCCCTGGCGAGACGGCAATCCATCGCCGGGCGATCGGTTCCAGCGGAACCCGCCGGCGGCGCCCTCGGCCCTTCGGCTTACTCGGCCCTGCGGCTTATTCGGCCGCGGCGTGGCCGGCTTGCTGGATTTCCAGGTCGACCAGGTCGGCGGCGCGCTCGGTGTCCCCCAACATGCCCCAGCTCTTGACCCAGGCCGCCGTGCGCTCCATCTCATCTTCTGGAATCGGCGCCGGATCGATGATGACGATGCGGCCCTCGCGCAGGTCGGCGACCGTCAGCTTGGCGATTTCCGGGTCCTTTTCCTTATGATAGTCGATGAAATAATGCATGTAGGCGGACTTGTCGGCATTGATCCGGCGCACCGCCTCGCGCACCGCCCGATTGAAGGCGGCGTAGGTTTCGGAATCGACCCTGTCCGACGCGACCTCGGTCCCGGTATAGAAGGCCGAGCAGATGACCCGGCAACCCTTCTTCTCGGCCAGGCTGATATAGGGCTCGGTCAGGGTCGTCGCGTCGATTTCGCCCTTCATCATGGCATCAAAACGATAGCGCGACCCGTTGGGCGCCCGGCACAGCTTGATCAGGTCACGGGTCAGGAATCCTTCGAGCATGTGCAGGGTCAGGTAATGGGTGCCGAAATAGAACGGCACGGCGATGGTGCGGTTGGCCAGCTGTTGCGGGGTGTAGACGTCGGAATCAGGACGCACCACGATGGCCGCGAAGGTGACGATGGCGCGCCGGCCGATCTGCCGGCTGTTCTGGGCGGTGTCCTGCACGCGGCAGTAATTGCCCCACTCACAGGCGTTGTACATGTCCGCCTTGCCTTCTTCGAGCAACCTGCCATGGCTGGCGAAGGGATCGAGCCCCTCGGGGCTGGTGGCATCCTTGTCGGTCGATTTATCGACGCCCTTCTCACGGTCGGCCCAGGTGACGTCGAGCCCCTCTTTTTGGAACAACCCTTCATCGTAGGCGACGAGTTCGGCGAGGCCCTGAAACGGGGCGGTGGTTTCCAATACCAGCTTTTTCATGATTCCTTCTCCCAACGGTGGGTCATCGGATTCGCTGAATTTCGGTCTTCCTTCGACACGACTTACTTCAACACGGGCCCTCCACGCGGGAATATTTTACGCGGGAACGCTCAGCGTGCCGTCCTTCTTCATGGCGGCGATGGCCTTGATATAGGGCGCCTCGTCGATGTAGTCGCCCATTTCCGATTTCACGCCGACCTTTTCGAGCTCGATCAAAAAATCCAAGTGGCATCGGAAGGGCTGGTCTTGGTATTCGAGCTGGGCGCCGCCGTCCTTGAAGCTCACGTCGTTGCCGCGAAAACCCGCCTCCTTGACGTCCGAGAAGGGGTAACGCAGGCTTCCCAATGCGGTGGCGGCGTAGCGGCAGGGCTCCTTGCCCTTGTTGAAATGCAGATGGAACATCTGTTCGGGCGGCGCGAACACCCAGCCGTGCTTCCAGTCGAAGCGCTCGTAGTTTTCCTCTTCCTCGCCTTCGTACCAGAAAACGGAATAACCCTCGCCGCGCACACAGAACACGTGGAAATCCGGCCCGTGCCGGTGACCCTTCTTGTAGGTGCCCACCGGCATCTCGGAGGCGTGGGCGTGCATGGTTCCGTCGGCCATGATGATCATCATGTTCGAGCACCCCTTGCCGCGCGCCTCCCATTCCCGGAGTTCGAACTGCTCGAGATCGGCGATGAAATTGGTTTCCCAAGTGTGGCGGCCGGGCGTGCGCGGGGTCAATACGCCCTCGCCCTGATAGAATTCGGAAAGCCCCTCACGTTCGGTGAAGCGAAACGGGTTGTCGAAGACGAAGGCGTCGTTATGGAACAGTTTCAGCATCATCGGCAGGTTGGTGGTGGACGAAAGTTTCGCCACCTCCCGGCCGGAGCCGTTGAACAGCTGATAAGGGGTGTTGAGCGGCACCGAAAACAGCGCCTTGGGGCCCCACTCGAAGGTGTGCTCGGTGCCGTCGGTCAGGGTCACCCGGGTCGAGCCATGCCCTTCGAGCACATAGAATATTTCTTCGAAGCAATGGCCCATGGGCCGGGTCTTGCCGCCCGGTGGAAGGTCGTGGAGAAAGACCGAGACGTAATCGCCGCGGCCGTTGAGATGGATCAGGGCCCCGTTGGCCTCGGTGAAGTCCCACGGTTGGGTCTCACAGGCCAGCATGTCGACGCCGAATCCCTCGTAAACCGGGATGCCCTGGGCCGCCGTCCAATCGGTGTAGGGATTCAACAGGAAGCGGTCCCGGGTCTCTGGTTTGGTCTTATCGGTCACGTTCATGGATCTCCCTCTTGGTCTGGCCGCGGGCGAAGCCGCTCGCCATATCGAGGGCCCCGACAAATCGAGCGGCAGTCGAGCGACACTATAGATCAGAATAAAGAGTTATCTCAAAATTTTCCCGGCTTGCCGGCCTAAAACCGAGCGCCATGGAGCCCCCGCGGCCGGCGCGAAACCGGCGTGTTTCCGCCTCCCAAGAACCCCTACCAGCATCACCCCATCTTCGACTATCATGCCCATTCCGTCCCCGGCGAAGGGGGCCCCGGTGTTGGGAAGCCAATAAATGAAACCACCACCCTTTACCTATCACGACCCGGCGACCGTCACCGAGGCTATCGGGCTTCTGGCCAGCCTCGACAACGCCAAATTGCTGGCCGGCGGGCAGAGCCTGATGCCCATGCTCAACATGCGCTACGCGCAGCCCGACCATGTGATCGATCTCAACCGGGTGGAAGGGTTGAGCGCCATCCGTGAGGCCGGCGATGGGCTCGAGATCGGCGCCATGACGCGGCAGCGGGAGGTGGAATTCTCCGACGACGTCGAGCGCCTTTGCCCGCTGCTCCATGAGGCCATGCCATTGGTCGGGCACCGCCAGACGCGCAACCGCGGCACCTTCGGCGGCAGCCTGGCGCATTTCGATTCATCGGCGGAAATTCCCACCGTTTGCGCGGCCCTGGACGCAATTGTTCGGGTCCAGGGGCCCGGCGGCGCCCGCGACATCGCGTTCAAGGATTTTGCCGCCGGATACCTGAGCACGTCCATGGGGCTCGACGAGGTTCTGCTCTCGGTCCAGCTTCCGGCATGGGGGGCCGGCCACGGGTTCGGATTCGAGGAATTCGCGCGCCGCCATGGTGATTTCGCCATCGTCTCCGCCGCTGCCCTTCTCGAGGCCGGGCCCGACGGGCGGATAACCCGGGCATCGCTGACCTTGGGCGGCATCGGTTCCGCACCGTTGCGGATGGCGCCGGCCGAGGCGGCGCTGGTGGGCGCCCCGGGTTCGGCGGAAACCTTCGCCGCCGCGGCCGAGACATGCCGGGGGATCGACGCGCTTGAAGACATCCATGCGCCGGCGGTCTACCGCCAACACCTGGCGGTGGTGCTGTCGCGGCGCGCGCTGGAGAAGGCGTGGTCGCGCATGGATGCGGATAAGGGGGGCTAGGCGGTGGGTGAGAAGCGCACGGTGTCGTTGGTGGTGAATGGCACGGCCTATGAAGAATCCGTCGAGACCCGCCTGACACTGGCCGATTTCCTGCGCCACCAGCTCGGGCTGACCGGCACCCATCTAGGTTGCGAGCATGGCGTCTGCGGCGCTTGCACGGTTCTCGTCGACGGGTTGAGCGTGCGCGCCTGCCTGATGCTGGCGGTCCAGGCCGGGGGCGCCGACATCACCACGGTGGAGGGAATCGCCCCGTCCAAGGACCGATTGCACCCCCTCCAGGAGGCCTTCCGCGACAACCACGGCCTGCAATGCGGGTTTTGCACGCCGGGCATGCTGACCACGCTTTTGGAATTTCTGAGGAATAATCCATCCCCCTCCGAGGGCGAGGTCCGCGAGGCGATTTCCGGCAACCTCTGCCGCTGCACGGGCTACCAGGGCATCATCGACGCGGCGCTGGATGCCGCCGAACGGCTCCGGGGCCAGGACGCCACGGCCCGGCCCCATGGCGGAGAGAGCCCATGAGCCGGGCGGTGTTCGGAGAAAGCGTCAAGCGGGTCGAGGATCCGGCGCTGTTGCGCGGCGAGGCGCGGTTCATCGACGACATTTCCCTCCCCTCCATGGTCGAGGCCGCCTTCGTTAGAAGCCCTCATGCCCATGCCGGGATCCGCGGCATCGATGCCGGCTCTGCGATGGCGCTTCCCGGCGTCCATGCGGTGTTGACCATCGACGACCTGAGGCCCTATCTGGAAACGGAATTTCTCGTCGTCGGCCTGCCCAGCTCGAGTTACCAGCAGGACCGCAACCGTCCGGCACTGGCCGGCGACGAGGTCGTCTATGTGGGCGAACCCATCGCCGTGGTCATCGCCGAGGATCGCTACATCGCCGAAGACGCCGCCCAGTTGGTGGTGGTGGACTACGACCCCCTTCCGGCGGCGTCCGACTGCCGCGATGCGCTGGCCGAAGGTGCCCCGCGTGTCCACCAGGACGCCAAGGACAACTTGCTCGCCGAATTCAACATGGGGTACGGCGATATCGACGCGGCCTTTGCCTCGGCGGCGCACATCTACGCCGAATCGATCACCCAGCACCGCGGCGGTTCTCATTCCATCGAATGCCGCGGGGCCATCGCCTCCCATGACCCGGGCACCGACCAACTGACGCTTTGGGTGTCGTCGCAAATGCCCCATTCCACCTTGCGTGTCCTGGTGGACATGCTGGGGCGCGACGAAAACCAGATGCGGGTGGTCACGCCCGATATCGGCGGTGGCTTTGGCCCCAAGCTGGTGGTCTATCAGGAGGACGTGGTGGTATCGGTGGCGGCGATGATCGTCGGGCGCCCCGTCAAGTGGATCGAGGACCGGCGCGAACATTTCATCGCCACCACCCAGGAACGCGATCAGTACTGGGAGGTCGAGATCGCCGTCGATGGGGAGGCACGAATTCTTGGGCTACGCGGTTCGATCATCCACGACCACGGCGCCTATACGGCGCGCGGCATCAACCTGCCGCAAAATTCGGCGGAATCGTTCCCCGGGCCCTATGAGGTCCCCGCCTTCCAGATGAACACCAAACTGGCCTTGACCAACAAGGTGCCGGTCACGCCGGTGCGCGGCGCCGGCCATCCCCAGGCCGCCTTCACCATCGAACGTTTGATGGACAGGGTCGCCCGGGAATTGGGACTGGACCGCGCCGAGGTGCGCCGCCGCAATCTGATCCAAGCCCAAGACATGCCCTACACCAGGCCGCTGAAGACCCGCGGCGGCCTGGCGGTGGTGCTCGATTCCGGTGATTACCCCAAAAGCCAAGAGGACTCTTTGGCGAGGGCCGGCTGGGATCAGTTCCCGGCCCGCCAGCTTGCCGCCCGCGCCGACGGCAGGTATATCGGCATCGGCCTCGCCAATTTCGTGAAAGGCACCGGCCGTGGCCCCTTCGAGCAAGTGACGGTGCGCATCGGCACCTCGGGCCGGGTCCATGTCTATACCGGCGGCACGGCGATCGGCCAGGGCACCAAGACCATGCTGGCCCAGATCGTCGCCGAGCAGCTTGGCGGCGACATGGAAAATGTGACGGTGACCACCGGCGACACGGCGGCCACCGCCTTGGGGATAGGCACCTCCAACAGCCGCCTTACGGTGGTGGCCGGCACCTCTGCCCATGTGGCGGCCGGCAAGGTGGCCGACAAGGCGTTGCAAATCGCCGCCCATGTGCTTGACGCCCCGGTCGAGGATCTGGAAATCGACGGAACCGCGATCCACGTCAAGGACCGGCCGGGCCGGATCTCCAATGTGAGGGTCGAACTGGGCGCGTTGGCCCACGCCATGGCGGGCACCCCAGGCTATACCCTGCCCGGCGGGATGGGCCCCGGGCTGGAAGCGACCGAGAACGTGATCCTGGATTCCAAGACCTTCGCCAGCGGCACCGCGGTGGTGGAGGTCGAGGTCGACGTCGAGACCGGCGGCGTGAAAATCCTCAACTACGTTCTCGCCCACGACTGCGGCCGCATCATCAATCCCATGATCGTGGACGGCCAGGCGATCGGCGGCACGGCGCACGGCATCGGCAACGCGCTCTATGAATGGATGGGCTATGACGAGAACGGCCAGCCCCTGACCACCAATTTGGCCGATTACCTTTTGGTCACCGCCACCGAAATGCCGCGCATCGATCTCATCCACCACCAATCGCCATCGCCATTGAATCCCCTCGGGGTCAAGGGGGTGGGAGAATGCGGCGTGGTCCCGGCGCCGGGAGCGATCATTTCGGCGGTGGAGGATGCGTTGGCCCCGTTCGGCGTCCACATCGACCGGGCACCGATTTCGCCGCCGCAAATCCTCGCCCTGATCACCCAGGGCCGCGCGCCATAAGGCGTAACCGCCCGTTCCGGACCCGGCATGACCTATATCGGGAAAAACCAAAAAAGACTCGAAGACGGCCCCTTGTTGCGCGGCCTTGGCCGGTTCGCCGACGCCATATCCTTTGCCGGTCAACTCCACATGCGCGTGGTGCGCGCGCCGGTGGCCTATGGGCGGCTGGGGCGCATCGACATTGATGCCGCCAAAGACCTTGCGGGCGTGTTCGCGGTCTGGACCGCCCAGGACATCATGGAGATCGGCCCCATCCCCTTCCGCCAGGTCACCCTGCCCGGCATGGAACGGTTCCGGCAATACGTTCTGGCCCGCGGCTACGTCCGCTACGTGGGCGATCCCATGGCCGTGGTGTTCGCCGATGACCCCTATATTGCCGAGGACGCCGCCGACCTGGTCACCGCCGAGATCGAAATCCTGGCGCCGTGCCTGGATGCGACGGGACCGGTCGGCGCGTTCGAGCCCGGGGTGCCCGGCGAAGCCGGCGTGGTGGAAAAGAAATACGGCGATCTCAGCGACGCCTTCGCCCGCGCCGACCACGTAATCGAGCTGCGCCTGAAAATCGGCCGCCACGCCGGCGTCCCTTTGGAAACCCGCGGCGCCGTGGCCACCTTTGATCCCAGCGACAACATGATCCGGTTGTACGGCGCGGCCAAGATTCCCCATAAGAACCGCATCACCATCGCCGCCATCATCGATCACCCGGTGGACAGGATTCACCTCCATGAGGGGCATGTGGGGGGCGGATTCGGTACCCGGGGCGAGGTTTATCCGGAAGACGTCTTGGTCTGCCTGGCCGCCCGGAAATTCAAGCGGCCCATCAAGTGGATCGAGGACCGACGCGAGAATCTCGTTGCCGCCAACCATTCCCGGCAACAGACCCATGAAATTCGTGCCGCCGTCGACGCGCGGGGATTCGTCCTCGGCGTCGATGACGTCTTTTGGCTCGATCAAGGGGCCTATGTCCGGACCCATGGCGGCGCCGTGTCCGAGCTGACGGCGGCCATGTTGCCCGGTCCCTATGTTTGGCCCGCCTACCGGTCGGTGGGCCACATTCGGCTCACCAACAAGACGCCGTGCGGCACCTATCGCGCGCCGGGGCGCTTCGAGGGATCGTTCGTGCGCGAACGGCTGATGGACGCCATCGCGCGCCGGCTCGGGCTCGACCCCGTGGAGGTGCGCCGCATCAACTTCATCGCCGAGGATGCCATGCCGTTCGACCGCAAGGTCGACGCCTTGGGCACCGACGTGATTCTCGATTCCGGCAAGTACGAGGACCTCCTGGATCGGCTGTTAGAGAGGGTCGGCTACCACCGGCTCAAGGCGGAATTGCGCCGGCGCCGCGCCGATGGCGAAATGGTGGGCATGGGATTCGCCTATTTCGTCGAAAAAAGCGGCCTCGGCCCCCACGACGACGTGAAGCTGATCCTAGATGCCGATGGCCGGGTGGAAATCGTCACCGGAACCGCATCGGTCGGCCAAGGGGTGGAGACCGTCCTGGCGCAGATCGGCGCCGATGCCACGGGTCTTCCCATCGAGGTCTTTACCGTGACCCATGGGCAAACCGACCGGATCGACCATGGCATGGGCGCCTACGCGTCGCGCGCCACCACCATGGTGGGATCGGCGGTCCATCTGGCGGGGCGGAAATTCAACTTGGCGCTGCGCCAAGCGGCGGCGGACATGCTGCAGGCCACCGCCGAGGGATTGGCCATAACCGACGGGCGCATTCATCGCACCGATGATCCCTCCGGCCCCGCGGTCAGCCTGGCCGAACTCGGCGGCGAATACTTCAAGGCCCACGGCGCGCCGTTGACCACTGAGGCCACCTTCCACGCGGAGCGCATGGGGTTTCCCTATGGCATCCACCTGGTTGTCGCCAGGATCGCCCCCGACACCATGGCCATCGAATTGGAAAAATTCGTCATCGCCTTCGATGTGGGAAAGGCCATCAACCCGATGCTGATTCGTGGCCAGTTCGCCGGCGCCGCGGCCCAGGGAATCGGCGGCGCCTTGTTCGAAGAGTTCGTCTACGACGAATGGGGCCAGCCCCTGGCCACCAACTTCGCCGACTACCTGCTGCCCACCGTCTTCGAGGTGCCCAAGGTCGAAATACTGCTCCGGGAAGACGCCCCCAGCCCGCTCAATCCTCTCGGCGTCAAGGGGGCCGGCGAAGGCGGCATCACCGGCACCGGCGCGGCCATCGCCGCCGCCGTGGACGATGCCATCGGCGGCTTTGGTGCCATCGACTCACTTCCCATAAACCCGGCCCGGCTGCATCAATTGGTCGAGAAACTGGGCAGGTGAGACGCCCCCGGCCAGGCCCTTTGGGCGTGGCGCGCGGGCCGCGATCCGCCCTCTCTTTGCCGCGGCCGCGCGGCGGGGGCCGGTCATGGGACGTCGTTACGGGTCGAGAGGGGGCGCGGGCCAAAGGGTTGCAATTGACCGGCGGAGGGGCGCGCGGTCATACTCGGCCCACCTTTTATGCCATTCACCAATTAGGAGACCACCAATGTTCATCGCCATGAACCGCTTTCGAATCGTCAAGGGTGAAGAGGCGGAATTCGAGCGAATTTGGATCGAGCGCGACACCTTCCTCAATGAGGTTCCCGGATTCGTCGAGTTCAATCTCTTGCGGGGGCCGGAAGCGGACGACCATACGCTCTACGCCTCCCACAGCTTATGGGAGACGCAAAAGGACTTCGAGAACTGGACCAAGTCCGAGGCCTTCCGAAAGGCCCATGCGCAAGCCGGAAAGAGGTCAAAGAATATCTATCTGGGGCCACCGAAGTTCGAGGGATTTAATACCGTGCAGGTCATCAAAAAAGATCGGTGACATTTGATTATCGCCGGCCCTACCCATTGGACGCGAAGAAGGGCGGGGGCCAGAGCACTTTCCACGGCGGCAAATACCGGCGCCGCTGCGCCATCCACCCAGGACATTGATCGGTTTATCGGCTTCCGCACGGCTGTGCGGCGGAAACCGATCGCCGTTGGCCGATGTTGTCGGCCTACTCGGCGGCTTGCTTGTCGGCCGCCTCTTTGGCCAGGCGGAGGGCCCGCAGCTTGGCCACGAGTTGCGCTTTCTCCAGCCGCTCTTTTTCCTTTTCCGCCAAAACCCGCTTGTTTTTCTTCTGGGTTGCGGCGAACTGTTCCTCGGCCCTTGATTTTGGTGACTTCAACATTTCGGTAATCCTCTGCTTCGGTTGGAGGCGCCACGGGCGGGAATTGTCATCCCCCGGCGCAGGGGCGCCCCCCCCGCCTCTTTGCCTTCGTTGGATAATCGTTGAAGGCCATCGCCCATGGCGAGCGGCGGACGCCCCCAACCGGAGTTGGAGGCGGTTCCTTAGCTGGTTACTCGACGATGGAAAGGTTCTCGGCGGAAGATTTTCCGTTCTGTCCGGTCTCAAGCTCATAAGAGACCTTCTGCCCTTCGCTAAGCGTGGTCAGTCCGGCGCGTTCGACGGCCGAAATGTGGACGAATGCGTCTTTTGTGCCGTCTTCGGGCTCGATGAAGCCGAAGCCGCGCGTTGCATTAAAAAATTTCACGGTACCTATGGTCATTATCTTACTTTCGTAGAGAGTAGGACCCGGAACGCGTCTGCGCCCGGGGTGAAAGATCGCACAACAAATTCAGGAAAAGGTTTCAACCGCGCTTGGGCGGCACATTCGCTAAACCGGCTGCGGAGCCGTCACGGCAGGCATATACGCATTGCCCCCTCGAATTACAAGTTTTTTATTCCCCGTGAAAACATTTTACCCAGCCGGACGGGCGGCGAATTTCGGCGAAAACCGCCTTTGCGTCCCGGCCTTTCGAACGTCATTTCAGCGCTAATTACCTGGAATTACCTAGGAGGAGCTTGCCGTCTCTGCTAATTTTGTTGTTTCCCTGATTCATGCCGCTTCGGGCGGAGAAAGTGCCCTTCATGAGCTACATGGCGAAACCCACACCCGAGGCGGAGATCGACCCCAAGGTGCGCAACTGCCTCGCCTGCCTGCGTCCGTTCACCAGCGCATGGGCGGGCGAACGCATCTGCCACAAATGCAAATCCTCGTCATCGTGGCGCAGCGGTTCCGCGCCCCATTAGACCGGGCACCCCGAGAACGAGAAGTCTCCCCAGGTGTCCTGCCCGGTAGTCCTGAGGCGGATGCCTCGGGGACGGCAAACAATGCCAAAACGTCGAGCCCCTCAAATTTAGCTGCCGAATCGGGGGACCAAGCTATAATAGGGAGCGCAACCCGATCGGCGCGTGAGGCGCCGCCGCACCGGTCCGGCCGCATCCGGCGCGCGCACCATGGGCGGCGGCGGCGCCCCTTGGAGGAGGAGGAAAAATGGCCAAGCTGAGACACATCGCGATGTCGGTTCCCGATCCCGACAAGATCGCCGATTTCTATTGCCAGGCGTTCGACATGGAGCGCGTGGGCACCACGGATTCGCCGCTAGCCAAGGGCGTCTACGTGAGCGACGGCGTGATCACCGTGGCCCTGCTGAAATACAAGAGCGACGAATGGGCCGGCTACGTGGAAGGGGAGGACGAACGCGGCAAGGATTTTGTCGGACTCCACCACATCGGTTTCCAGGTCGATGAACTACGCGAGGCCGAAAAAAAGATCGAAAAAGCAGGTGGCAAATACTTCATGGGGAGGCCGACCGATGACGCGCCGACGACGTTCTACGAAGAAAAATTCCGCGATCCCAATGGCGTCATTATCGATATTTCCCACCTCGGCTGGGAACATCGATGGAAGAAATGAACGGTCAAGACTCGTTGGAATGGATGCCCCCGGCCCAGTGGCGTGCCGTTTATGCAAGGGGGCGGGAGTGCCGCCATGGTGATGTACAAGTACAATTCGGCCGATAATCACCTCGATCAGCGCTGGGTGCCGCGCGGCCTGTGGCAAGACCGGGTGGCGGCCAAATTCAAGGATCGGGCGCCCAAAGTCATCGATGTGGACGGCACCGAATGTTGGACCGTCGAAGGAAAAGTCATCAGCGGGCGCGACGGCGGCACCGCGGACGGCAGGGACAACGCCAAGCTGCTCGACCAATTCTTCGGCCGGTCGGGCGCGCGAATCCCTGAAGGTTCACTGCCGCCGGCGGATCCCGAGCTTCTTCTCGAGCACCTGGATTTCGGCAACGTTTACGGATATGTCGGTTTCGGCCAGACCCGCAAATGGGACATCGACGATCCGGACCTGCGCCACGTGGTTTACCGGGTCTATAACGACTGGGTGATGGAGCTGAACGCCCATGATCCCGACCGGCTGATGATCCTGCCCAACCTGCCGGTGTTCGACCCCTCTTCGGTGCCCGGGGAAATTCGCCGGCTCGCCGCCATGGGGTGCAAGGCGGCCGAGTTCGTGCCGTTCGACGGGCCCGAGCCCTTGTTCCACCAGGTGTGGGAGCCGACCTGGGAAGCCTTCGCGGAAACCGGGGTGGTGTTCGCGGCCCATATCGGCGGCAACGTGAAGACCACCATCCCGCCGGTGGACCGGGGCGAGCGCATGGCGTATTTCTCCTGCGCGCCGTTCTCCCTGGCCCGCCCCATCGCCGACATCACCTATTGCGGCGCGTTGCAGCGGCACCCGGGGCTGAAGGTGCTGTTCGCCGAGTGCCGCGCCGGATGGGTGCCGTTCCTCATCTACTGGATGGATCGTCAGGCGGAAGAACGTCCGGGGCTGTTCAAGGACACCGGTCTCGACATGTTGCCGAGCGAATACCTGAGGCGCCAAGCCTTGGTCACCTTCGAGGAAGATGCCATCGCTTCGCAAATGATCAGCCACCAGGACAACATCCTGCGCGATATCTTGGTCTGGGGCGCGGACTATCCTCATCCCCAAGGCACATGGCCCGACCCGTCATCGATTTTTTACAAGATGTTCGAAGGCCAGGGCTCGGCGTTCCGGCACGAGGTCGTCTACGCGCGCATGAGCCGATTTTTCGGCCTCAAGGGCCCCGGGGCCGAGAACATCGTGTCCCTGGACGAAATTACCGCCGACGGCGCCGGCCGGACGCGAGAGCACGCGAGTTTCGAATAACTTCGCGGCAGCGAAACTGAGAAGGCCGTGGCCGAGAGCGCACCCGGGAACAGCGATGGCGAAGCATAAGACGGTTGCGACCCGGCTCGTCGATGCCCTCGGCGAGCTCGGCGTCAGGTACGTCTTCGGGGTGCCTTCCGGCGGCTGGATCGACTACATGGAAGCCCTGCGCGCGGCCGACGGCATAGAATTCATCCTGACCACCCACGAAGGGGCCGCCGGCATGATGGCCGATGTCTGCGGGCGTTTGGGCGATGCCCCGGGTGTCTGCTTCGGCACCTTCGGGCCCGGCGCCACCAACCTAACCACCGGGGTCGGCGGCGCCCTGCTCGATCGTTCGCCTATGATCGCCTTCACCGATGAAATACCGTCGCCCATGCGCGGGCGCACCACCCAAATGGGCATCGATCACCAGGCGCTGTTCGCACCGCTGACCAAGAAGACCACCCGTATCAGCGCCGATGCGGTCAAATCGGTGTTGTTCGACGCCGCCCGGGTGGCCCTGGAGGGGCGGCCCGGCCCGGTCCACGTGGGCCTTCCAGTGGGAATGTCGGGGGAAATCGCGGCGGCCGAAGACCTCGCTTTCGTGCCGCCGCCGCCGCCGCCCGCCGCCGACCCGGTTTTGGTCGAGGAGGCGCGGCGTCTGTTCGCCGCCGCGCGCAAGCCGATTCTCGCCGTCGGCCTCGGTGCCGTCCATGCCGGCGTGGCGAAGGAAGTCCAGGCCCTGGCCGCCAAGCACAAGATCCCCGTGGTACTGACGCCCATGGCCAAGGGGATGTTAAGCGAAGGCGACCCGTCCTACGCCGGGGTCCTGTTCCACGCCCTGAGCGATATGGTGGGCGAGACCCATGGCCAAGCCGACCTTGTCATCGGCGTGGGTTACGACCCGGTCGAATTCAACTACGAATCCTGGCTGCCCCATGGGGCGGCGCTGGTCAGCTTCGACATCGCGCCGGCCGACATCGACCGCGATACCCACACCCTGGCCGTGGACGCGGTGGGCGACATCAGGGCATCGCTCGGCGCGCTTTTGGCTTTGCCGCCGGCGCCCAACGACTGGGATTTCGGCGCCCTGGCGCAGCGCCGATCGGCCATGTTTGCCAAGCTGAGACCGTCGAACCAGGGTTTTGGCCCCACCGGCGCCCTGGCGGTGCTGCGTGACGTGCTGCCCAGCGACGGCATCATGACCTGCGACGTGGGCGCCCACACCCACCTCATCGGCCAGGCCTGGCCGACGCCGGGCCCGGGGTGCCAGATCATGACCGACGGCTGGTCGACCATGGGCTTCGGCATCCCATCGGCCATCGCCGCCAAGCTGATGTGTCCCGACATTAGCGTGTGCACGGTGGTGGGCGATGGTGGATTCCTGATGACCGCGGGGGAAATCGCCACCGCGTTCCGCACCAACCTCAACATCGTCATCGTCCTGTTGACCGACAACGAGCTTGCCTTGATCCGCATCAAGCAGGACACCAAGGGCAAGCCGATCTACGGCACCGCGGTACGCAATAGTGGAACCATCGGCGGCGAAAACATCTTTGGCGCCCCGGTGCGCACGGCCCATAGCGCGGCGGAGTTGCGCACGGAACTGGAAGCCGCCTTTGCCGCCCATGGCCCGGTGGTCGTCGAGGCCTGCATCGACGCCCGCGAATACGACGGCCTGGTGCTGAAAAAGGACCGGCCGTGATCTCCCGCCGCCGCCGGGCGATTTTCCGGCCCTGAGCCGAGGCTTCGTCGACCGGGTCATTGACCGGGTGAAAGGCCGCGGTTTAGTGTGATGGGACCACATCTTTCACGCTTGAGAGAATGCGCCGCCCCCCATGCCCCCGTCTGAACCAGCCCCCGAACCACCCCCCCGAAGCCAGGGCAAAATGAATATCGCCATCGTCGGCCTGGGAAGTATCGGCACCACCTTGGTCCGAAAGTTCGCACAGGGCGGAATCCCCGGGGTAAATCTGGTCGCCGTGGCGGTGCGCGACAGGGACAAGGCGCGGGGCGTGCTCAACGATGCCGGTGTCGATGTCCCCTTGCTCGAGATTTCCCAACTGGCGGAAATCGCCGACCTGGTGGTCGAATGCGCGCCGGCGGCGGCGTTACCGGAAATCGCCCGGGCGGTCCTTGGCGCCGGCAAGAAAATCATGGTGCTGAGTTGCGGTGCGCTGCTCGCCCATCCCGAACTGATCGACCTGGCCGCGCAAACCGGCGGGCAAATCATCGTTCCAACCGGCGCGCTTCTCGGCCTCGATGCGGTTTCGGCGGCCGCCGAAGGAGAAATAAGGTCGGTCCGAATGATCACCCGAAAGCCCATAGAAGGGCTGCTTGGCGCGCCCTACCTGATTGAGAACGGCATCGATATCGCCGGCATTACCGAGCCCTTGCGGGTTTTCCAAGGGTCGGCCCGCCAGGCCGCCAAGGGGTTTCCGGCCAATTTGAATGTCGCCGTCGCGCTGTCTCTTGCCGGGATCGGCGCCGATGAAACGGTGGTCGAAATTTGGGCCGATCCCACGGTGACGCGCAATAGCCATAAAATCATCGTCGAATCCGATGCCGCCAGCTTCGAGATGAGCATCGCCAACATTCCCTCTGAAAACCCCAAGACCGGGCGCATCACGGCACTCAGCGTCATCGCGGCGATTCGAAAACTGACGGCCCCCTTGCGCGTCGGCACCTAGAGTGCAATCCGTCACCAGGGAGGAAGGCATGCTCGAGCTCTATCACGGCGGGACCTCGGTGTGTTCCGTCAAGGTCCGCCTGGTGCTCGCCGA
>SMXQ01000069.1 GCA_004356985.1 Alphaproteobacteria bacterium
AAAGAAAATGGACGAGCTTAGGGCGGTGGCCCGGGAACAATTGTCCTAACCGATCGATACCTTCGATCGCCGGTGCCGGAAGT
The DNA here is from genome assembly GCA_004356985.1 of Alphaproteobacteria bacterium. Classification (GTDB taxonomy): domain Bacteria; phylum Pseudomonadota; class Alphaproteobacteria; order SMXQ01; family SMXQ01; genus SMXQ01. Next base: position 84 of record SMXQ01000069.1, read on the forward strand.
GCCCTAGGTTTCGCCGAACACCCGTTCGAAAATCGTGTCCACGTGCTTGGTGTGGTAGGAGAGATCGAATAATTCGTCGAGTTCGGCGCTGTCGAGGTGCGCTGCCACATTAGAATCCGCCGCCAAGGCCGCTTGAAAGTCTTCGCCATTTTCCCAAACCAACGTGGCGTTGCGCTGGACCGCCTCATAGGCGTCTTCCCGGCTCATCCCCTTCTGTGTCAGGGTAAGGAGGACACGTTGGGAGAAAACCAGCCCGCCGAGTTGGTCCAGGTTGCGTCGCATGTTTTCCGGATAAACCAGAAGTTTTTCGATCACTTCGGTGGCTCGGTGCAGGGCAAAGTCCAATGTCACCGTCGCGTCGGGGCCGATCATCCGTTCCACCGATGAATGAGAAATATCGCGTTCATGCCAGAGCGCCACATTCTCCAGCGCTGGGACCACCATGGAGCGGACTATCCGTGCCAGCCCCGTCAGGTTCTCGGTGAGAATGGGATTGCGCTTGTGGGGCATGGCCGACGAGCCCTTCTGCCCGGGCGCGAAATATTCCCCGGCCTCGTGCAATTCCGTTCTCTGCAGATGCCGGATTTCCACCGCCAGGCGTTCGATGGAGGACGCGATGACACCGAGTGTCGCGAAAAATGCCGCGTGCCGGTCGCGAGGGATGACCTGGGTCGAGACCGGTTCCACCGCCAAGCCCATCTTTTCCGCGACGTAACCTTCCACGAAAGGGTCGATGTTGGCGAAAGTGCCCACCGCGCCCGATATGGCGCAGGTGGCGATTTCGGCTCTTGCCGCGAGCAGCCGGCGGCGGTTGCGGCTGAACTCTGCGTAAAATCCTGCGAGCTTGACACCGAAAGTGGTCGGTTCGGCATGGATGCCATGGCTCCGCCCGACGCAAATCGTGTGCTTGTGTTGCATGGCGCGGCATTTGAGCGCGGCCAGCAAGGCATCGATATCCGCTAACAAAATATCCGCCGCCTGGGTCAACTGCACGGCGAGGCAAGTATCGAGAACATCCGATGACGTCATCCCCTGGTGCACGAAACGGGCTTCCGGGCCGATATTTTCGGCAAGGTTGGTCAGAAACGCGATGACGTCATGTTTGGTTTCACGCTCGATTTCGTCGATGCGCTCGATGTCGAAAGCGCCGGCTTCACGCACCGCCTTGGCCGCCTCGCTGGGAATCACGCCAAGCTCCGCCTGGGCGTCGCAGGCGTGGGATTCGATTTCGAGCCAGATCTTGTACTTGTTTTCGGAATCCCAGATGGCGACCATTTCGGGACGGGAGTAGCGCGGGATCATGATGTCCTTCGGCTGTTCAAACTTTTCTCCGGCAGGGGCCCGGAAAAGAGGCGCAGTCTACAGTAAACCCAGGCTTTTGAAACTGGCATGGCCTTTCCTGCCGATGATCAGGTGATCATGGAGGACGATGCCGAGGCGCTCACCCGCTTCCCGGATTTCCTTGGTCATGTCGATATCCTCCCGGGACGGTGTCGGGTCGCCCGAGGGATGGTTATGGACCACGATAACGGCGGAGGCATCCAGTTCAAGGGCGCGCTTGATGATTTCGCGGGGATAAACCGGCGTGTGATCGACGGTGCCGGTCTGTTGCACTTCGTCGGTGATCAAGACATTTTTCTTGTCGAGGAAGAGGACGCGGAATTGCTCTCGTTTTTCCCGCGCCATGGCGATGTAACAATAGTCGATAAGCTGCATCCAGGACGACAATACGGGCTTGGACAAAACTTGGGTGCGGGCCAGCCTGATGGCGGCGGCTTGGACCGATTTGAGGGCGACGACGGTGGCGTCCCCGGCGCCGGGGACTTGCTTGATCTCCGACGGGCTTGCGAACAACAAGTCCGAATAAGAGCCGAATCGGGCGATCAAAGCCTTCGCCAAGGGCTTCACATCGGTCCTCGGGAGCGCCACGAAAAGAAGCAGTTCCACCAATTCATAATCGGAGAATCCGGTGCCCAAATCCCTTAGAAACCGGTCCCGCAGCCGTTGGCGATGCCCCAGATAATGCGCCTTGTCGCCCATGAATTCCCCGTTTGCGGCTCAGGCTTTGTAGGGCGGGCAGGTATGGCCCTTGGGGGACAGCGTGAAAATCTCGCATCCTTCGGCGGTGACGCCAATGGAATGCTCGAACTGCGCTGAAAGGGACCGGTCCTTGGTGACCGCGGTCCATTTATCGGCAAGGACTTTGACCTCGTAGCGCCCGGCATTGATCATCGGCTCCACCGTAAAGAACATCCCTTCCTCGATCACCAGGCCCTGGCCGGGTTTCCCGTAATGGAGCACGTTTGGCGGCGTGTGGAATTCCTTGCCCAGCCCGTGGCCGCAAAAATCCCTGACCACCGAGTAACGCATGCCCTCGGCAAATTCCTGTATGGCATGGCCGACATCTCCGAGGGTGGCCCCGGGCCTGATGGCGGCGATGCCCCGCATCATCGCCTGATAGGTCGTTTCCACGAGCTTCCGCGCCTTCACCCCGGGGTTGCCCACGTGGAACATACGCGATGAATCACCGTGCCAGCCATCGAGTATGGGCGTGACGTCGATATTCACGATGTCGCCGGTTTTGAGAATTTTACTGTCACTGGGGATCCCGTGACAGACCACATGATTGACCGAGGTGCAAATGGACTTGGGAAACTGGCGGTAGCCGAGCGGCGCCGAGATTCCACCGCGATCGGCGACGAATCGGTGGCAAAGACGGTCCAACTCGCCGGTTGTTACGCCCGGCTTCACATGAGGCGTTATGAAATCAAGGGTTTCCGCGGCCAAGCGGCCGGCGCGCCTCATGCCATCGAAATCGACCTCGCCATGAACCAGGATACCCGGCGAGCGTCCGGACTGGGCACCCCCTGCGGGAATCTGGCCGCTACGATACCTGGTCAGGTCAAGCTCGCTCATGATGGTCCTTCGCGCCGCGTCGGATCAAAGCCGCGACATTCTCCGGGCCGCTTCATTGAAAGGCCATGGGCAACGGCGAATCCAGACGAATGCCGTCACGGCGGATTTTGCAGACATAGCAGAGAGTTTCAACGCCTTTTCGCCTTGCTTCGGTCAGCGCCGCGCCGTAGGTCGGATCGATGTCCGCGGCGATGGAGAACGTCTTGCAGTCCATCCTTTGCACCACGTAAAGCATCACCGCGCGGCTCCCATTCGCGACCGCGTCCGAAAGCTCGAGGAGGTGTTTGGTGCCCCGGGCCGTGACCGAATCGGGGAATTCCGCCAAGCTGCCGCGTTTGAGGTGGACATTTTTGACCTCCAGCCAGCAGTCGGGCAGGTCCTTTTCCCGAAGCAGAAAATCAATCCGCGAATTCTTGCCATGGCGGACTTCCCGCCGCAACGACCCGTATTCGGCAAGCTCTTTGACCGTGCCAGCGCCCAGGGCTTCCTCGACCAAACGATTGGGGAGTGAGGCATTGACCCCGACCAGATGCCGGCCCACGCGGACCAATTCCCAACTGAAGGCAAGCTTGCGCTTGGGGTTGTCCGACCGCGACAGCCACACTTCCATTCCTGGCTCCGCCAGGCCCGTCATGGCGCCGGGATTGGCGACATGGGCGGTGACGCGCTCGCCGGATTCGAGTTCGATGTCGCTGAGGAACCTCTTGTAGCGCCTAATCAGACGGCCCTTGAGGAGGGGCGTAGGGAATTTCATGGATGCAAGGGTAGCACCGTGCCTGCATATCACAATCAATTTCAACTGGAACGCTTACCCGACTCGACCCGCCAGAAGGGCGGAGAAATTACGGTGGAAAACCGTCACAGGTTAAGCCGGCTCGGCGGTGCAATTAAGAAATTTCGCGGCGAAATCCGCGGCCGGAACCGGCTTGCTGATCAAAAATCCCTGAATTTCTTCGCATCCCGCGTCCTGAAGGAATTCCAACTGATTTTCCCGCTCCACTCCTTCGGCGACGACTTTCAGATTGAGAGAGTGTGCCATGGCAAGGATGGCGCGGACAATGGCGGCGTCCTCCGGATTTTCGGTGACGTCGTCGATAAAGGAGCGATCGATTTTTAGGGCCTGGAGCGGGAAACGCTTGAGATGTCCAAGTGACGAATAGCCGGTGCCGAAATCATCGATGGCGATGCCGATTCCCATATTGTGCAGCAGGCACAGGGTGACGACGGCGTCTTCCGGATTTTTCATTAGCGAACTTTCGGTGATTTCCAGGGCCAACTGGTCGGCGCTCAAACCGCTTTCCTCAAGGGCGTCGGTGACCGTTCTCAGCATGTCTTCCTGATGGAACTGGCGGCTCGACATATTGACCGAAACCACCACCGGCGGCAGGCCGGAATCCAGCCATTCCTTGGCTTGGGCGCAAGCTGTCTGAAGGACCCACTGGCCGATCGGCACGATCAATCCGGTTTCTTCGGCGATGGGGATGAAACGCGCCGGCGGCACCAGCCCCAGTTCCGGGTGCTGCCACCGGACCAGCGCTTCCACGCCGACGATTCGGCGGTCGGGAAGGCTGATCTGCGGTTGGTAGTGGAGAAGGAGTTCGTCTCGTTCTATGGCGCGCCTCAGGTCGTTTTCCAGGTTCAGTTGTTCGACCGTGGTAGCGTTCATTCCAACGGTATAGAATTGAAAATGATTGCGCCCCTCTTCCTTGGCCCGGTACATGGCGACGTCGGCGTTGGTGATGAGGGCGTTCTTGTCTATGCCGTCGTTGGGGAAAAGACTGATGCCGATGCTTGTGGTGACGAACACCTCGTGACCTTCGATAACCACGGGTTTCGATAATTTATCGATGATTTTCTTGGCGACTTTGGCGGCGTCTTGGGCCCCGTTGATGCCGTTCAGCACGACCACGAATTCGTCTCCGCCCAGCCGCGCCAGGGTATCGCTGTCCCTGATGCAGGCATTGACCCGCAAGGCCACATCGGCCAATAGCTTATCCCCGAATTCGTGGCCCAGGGTGTCGTTCACCAATTTAAACCGGTCCAGATCGAGCAATAAGAGCCCCACAAGAGTTTGTTGGCGGGTCGCCTGGGCGATCGCCTGAGTGAGGCGGTCAAGCAGCAGTTGCCGGTTGGGCAGACGCGTCAGGCTATCGTAATGGACCAGGCTTTGGAGCTGGCGTTCCATCCGTTTGCGTTCCATGGCAAAGCGGATCGAACGGATCAGGGCATCGGCGTCCAGGGTTTCCATGACGACATAGTCTTGGGCCCCAAAGGCCAAGGTCTGGACGGCGGCATCTTCGTCGTCGCTGGTGCCGCAAATGATCAGCGGGATATCGGCAAACAATTCGCTGACCGCACGGATGGTTTTCGAATTGTGGTCTTTCGGCCGGTCGAGGTGGAGTATCACGGCATCGTATTCGGCCTCCCTCGCGTCCCTGGCGGTTTGCGCCGCCTGCGCCATGCCGTGGACCCAATCCACGTGGAATCGGCCCCGCCCCGCCGCATCGAAAAGAGTCTCGAGATGATGGGTGTCCGCGCCTTGACGGGATACCAGCATCAAGCGCAAACGCCTGACTCGCGAAACCGGCTCCGCGAGCCTCGGGTAGGTTTGTTCGATGAGCCTTTGTGTTACGTCCGTCGCCACTTGTACTGTCCTACCTTTTTTACTTCCTGCCATTTCTGGTGATGCTGTTCCCGGCCCCCGCCGCGATTCTCTGCTCCATGCGACGCCGATTCTCATTCCGCTGGTTGGCCGCCGCCCTGAGGAGGTATGGGCCCATGTCCCGAGACAACCAAGGTTTCCGCGGTGCCCCACTCCCGACCCGGCGGAGCGTTAATACTTAGTTAACCAAGTATATTAACTATTATTAGGTAAAATTTTATTCAAATGAAGTATTTATGCAATATATTATAAGTATTTTCGAGAATATGTTGTATTTAATACTTGAACGCAAAAGGTTTCGAATTTATTAAAATACCCACTTCATGGAATAAATTTTGCCGTCTGCCGCAGGGCTTTGGGCCTGCCGATTTCCCTCGGCCACCCGTTGGCCGCGACATTTGGGCCCGGGCTGGCGGCGACAAGGCTAGAATGACCTTGTTCAGCGGGCCGGTGGCGCCTTAGTGGCCCAGGACCGGGGTTCGCGTGGCGGGAGGTCGATCATGGAAGCAAAACCGGTAACCGCGGGGTTGGTGGTCATCGGCAACGAGATCCTTTCGGGCCGGACGCGGGACGCCAACACCCAGTTCATCGGGGCCGAACTCAACGATCTCGGTATCCGTCTGGCAGAGGTTCGCGTTGTCGCCGATGTTTGCGGGGCCATCGTCGGTGCCGTCGAGGCGTTGCGGAAGGAATACGATTACGTCTTCGTGACCGGCGGGCTGGGGCCCACCCACGACGACATCACCGCCCGGAGTATCGCCAAGGCATTCGCCGTGGAGCTGGTTTGCGACCCCGAGGCCCATGCGCGCCTGGAACGCCATTACGGGAGCGAGCGGTTCAATGCGGCGCGCCAGCGCATGGCCTATATACCGGAGGGCGCCGCGCTGATCGACAACCCGGTCAGTGCGGCGCCGGGATTTCGGATCGAAAACGTCTTCGTCATGGCGGGGATTCCCCGCATCATGCAGGCCATGTTCGCGAGTGTCCGGCACCGGCTGTCAGGCGGCGCGCCGCTGCTGTCGCGGACCATCGGCACGGATCTTGGTGAAGGGACCCTGGCCGCGGAACTCGGCCGCGTCCAGGAAGCGTTCCCCGACATTCAGATCGGCAGTTATCCGTCCATGGGGTCCGGCCGGTCGGGCGTGCGAATCGTGCTACGTTCGGTCTCCGAAGACCGGCTCGGGGCCGCGGTGGAGGCGGTGCGCGCCATGGCGGCGCGGCTCGGCGGGCAGGCCGAAGAACTCGACATCACCGGCTAGAGCATTTCCCGGCTAAAGGATTGGGGGGGCGGGACCAACGCTCATGGGGGCGTTGGTTCACCTTCATGGCGCGTCACGGCGGCGCAAAACCCGCCGGCGGTGTTTCCGGTCTCCCGGATCGGGACGTCAGGGGGCCGGGCTCATGGCTGGAGGTAGCGCCGGTGCTCGATAATGGTGCCGATGATGCGGCCCGGATGATCGGCATCCATGTGCAGTATCGGCCAGTCGTCGTTGAGCGGCACCAGATCGATGATCGGACGGCCGGCGCTATCGGTGCCCCGCGGCCGGAATTTCTTGAACGTCGCCTCCTCCTCGCCATCGAGCTTGGCCACCACCAGGGCCCCGGGCTGGGGTGCGACGTCCGGGTCGATGATGATTTTGTCGTTTTCCTGGAAATCGGGAGCCATGGAATTGCCCTTGATCACCAGGCCGAAGGTATTGGCCCCGACGGTCTGTTCGGTGACCAGGCGGTCCATGCCGCGGCCTGGTGGATAGGGGTCGGCCACCGCGTTCCAGTCTCCCGCCTGCACGAAATCGATGACCGGAACCGTTTTGCCGCGGGGTCGATAGGGAACCGCCTCTTGTTCCTGGCCGGTATATTCGCCTTCGCCGGTGATCCAGGATACCCAGACCCCCAAGGCGTCGGCCGCGTCGCCCAAGTGATCGAGGCTGGGCCGCGTGGTGCCGAGTTCCCACTGCGCGACGGCGGCCCGGCTCACCCCGCAATGGTCGGCCAGCATCTGCTGGGTCATGTTCGCCCGTTGCCGGGCGTCGCGAATGCGGAGGCCGATACCGATCATAACGCCGCCATTATGAAAGACTTACTAACATTTGTCATGGAAATTTTGCGGGTAACCCCGGGTTACTATTGACAGAGCAGTTAGTATAACTTACTTTTAGGGGCACCATCAGCGACCGACAAACGGAGGGAAATTCATGTCACGACGTTATTCCGGCGGCGCCGGGCCGGGCAAAGGTGAGATAATGGGTGCCCCCGTACCGCTTCGGGGCGCGCGCAACGGAATGCGCGCCGAGATTCCCCCCGGCGGCGGCAAGCGCGGCGCAGGCCTGGCATGTCCCCTTTGGGACCGGGCCGCGGTGAAGACCCGGCTGGAGGAAGCCGCGGAGACCCTGAGGGCGATGACCCTGAACTGCCGCGACAGGCCCGCGCGGGTTGCTTCGGGCTGGCCTGATGTGGTGCGCCAAAGCTGCGAGGCTTATGGCTATAGCGAGGTTCGTGTGCGACCGCCGGCGCCGCCGCCGGCCCGTATCAGCCGCGCCGACGAAGCGGTAACCTGGCTCCTCTGGCTGACCGATGCCGAGCGCCGCGTGTCCTGGGCCCGGGCGTCGGGCATCACCTGGCGGCGGCTCGAGGATATCGATGGCCGCTCCCACGTCACCCTCCGCAAAATCCAGTTCTCGGCATTGGAATGTATTTGCAAGCATCTCAATGCCGCCGGCAGGGGACAAGACGTGGCGGCGGCGCGGACGCGGGCGCGACCGGATAACCCATGGCCGACCAGGCTATAAATAATCCTTGACTCCCTTGGCTTCGGCCTTGCAGGTTCGAATCCTGCCGCCCGCACCATGAGGCAAAAAATCAAGGTAAATCCTATTGGGATAAGAGGAAGAAACATGGCGGAAGATAACAATATCAATGTCGAGGATATCGTGTGCGCGGACAGTATGCCGGCCTACCTGGCCAAGCCTATGGGCGGAGAGCCGCGGGCCTGTATCGTTCTCATGCATGAACGCTACGGCCTTGTGGATCATACCAAGGATCTGGCCCGCCGCTTCGCTCGCGACGGCTATGTCTGCATCGCACCGGATTTCTTTTTCCGCCACCCGGACCAGGACGCGCTCCATCGCGGTGACGAAAGGTGCGATATTACCGACGGTGCCGCCGTCCGCGACCTATCCGCGGCCATCGATGCGCTCGCCGAAGTGGACGGCGCCGATCCCGCCCGTTGTGCCGTGATGGGCGTTTGCCAGACGGGCCGCCACCCCTTGGTGCTGGCCGCGGAACGGTCAATATCCGCGGCGTTGGTTTGGTACGGGGCCGCCTCGAAGCGGGAATGGGAGGTCAACGACCGCCAACCCCGGCTCTTGGAAGATGTCATCGCCGATGTGAATTGCCCGGTTTTCGGCTCATTCGGCGAGGCGGATCACCTCATCTCCCTCGATGATGTGCGGCGGTTCCGCAACTGCCTGGAAGAGAAACAGAAATCGTACTCCATCAAGATTTTCGGCGGTGCGCCCCATGGATGGCTCAACGATACCATGCCGGGGCGCTATCGTCGGGAACAGGCGGAAGCCGCATGGGCCGCGCAATTGGAATTCCTCGATTGGCTATTCGATCCCGGGAGAGACCCGGCGCGGATCGAATGGAATTTCGCCTGCGTGACCACATCGGATTACAATTTCTCCAAGAACGTCCGCTTGGAGTAAGTTGACCCGATCACACGTTGCGCGGGAGCCTGGCCATGTGCGGGCGCTATGCGATCACGTCGCCCCTCGAAGCGATCATAGAAGCCTTCGCCGTGAAGGGAGCGCGCCCCAACCTGCAACCACGCTACAATGCCGCGCCGAGCCAGGATCTGCCGGTCGTTCGCGCTGGGCGCGAAGGGCGGGAACTGATCCTGATGCGTTGGGGGCTGGTGCCGTCATGGTCCAAGGGGCCCGATTCACGTTATTCCATGATCAATGCGCGGGCCGAAACCGTGGCCAGCAAACCTGCCTACCGGGGACCGTTTCGCCAAAGACGCTGCCTGGTTCCGGCAAACGGTTTTTACGAGTGGAAAAAAACCGCCGACGGCAAGCAGCCCTATTTCATTGCCTTGGCGACGGGTGAACCCTTTGCGTTCGCCGGGCTCTGGGATCACTGGACGGGTCCCGAGGGCGAAGCGATCACCTCCTTCACCATCATCGTCACTGCCGCCAATGACTGTGTCCGTCCGATCCATGACCGCATGCCCGTCATGCTGGGGCCGGACGATCATGAATCGTGGCTCGGCGAACGTGGCGCGCCGTCGCGGACCAAGCTTGCCATCATGCTGCGTCCCTACCCGGCGGAACTCATGCGGGCCTATCCGGTGGGCCGCGATGTGAACAGCCCGGCGAATGATGGCCCCGGCCTGTTGGAACAAGTCGGCGCAGGCCAGTCGGGGTTTCTATGAACTAGCGTATCGGGCATTCCGCACGTTGTCGTGAAGCCCAGGCGAACGACGCCAGGCAGACCTTCCCTTGCGTCCGTTTGGGCTGTGACCATGCGGCCTTCACGAGAAATTGAATGCCCATGTATTGATTTCAGAGAAAGTGCGAGTTATCCCTCTGCAAGCACAATCGTTCCACGGGCCGGCGCCGACAAATCCGAGTTGAGAGGTGGCTATGATCACGAGAAAGAACGTCTTGATGATTTCTAATTGGTGCGCCGCCACCGGATTCGCCCTCCTGGCGCTGGTTGGACTGTCTCTATCCGGCACGGCGGCACCCGCCGCCAGTCAACCGACCATCGTTACCCTGACTCAGGTGGGCTGCCAGTTCATCGAATCGGAAAACGGCGTCGATCACATGTACAAAACGATCAAGGCCGCCGATTGCAACGGGATCAATGCTAAAACCAGGCGCGCACGCCTGGCCAAGGCCAAGGTGTTGAGGTTGAAACCGGGCCGATACATATTCCGGGTGACCAACAAGAACGTGCCTTACGGTCTTGGGTTTTGGTTGCGAGGCAAGGGGCTTGGACGCGTGACCCTTCCCAGTGTGTCTGGGGGCGGAATGAACCTTGGCGTGACCCTGGACTACGAGATCACGCTGAGGCCGGGCGAGTATTATTATTCATGCCCGCTCAATCCAACGCCGGATTATCGGCTCGTCGTTGATGGGTGAGACAGTCAGGCTGGCCGTTGTGCCGCCAGGGATTATTGGGTGGTGTGGTGGTCACGCGCGATCATTGGCGGCGATGATATCGTGGAGGAATGTCCGGCAGAGCGCGATTTGATCGAGTGCGACAAACTCGTCGGGCTTGTGGGCTTGGGCAATATGGCCAGGGCCACATACAATGGTGGGAATTCCGACACCTTGATAAAGGCCGGCTTCGGTTGCGAAGCTAATCCGTCCCGGCGCGTTGGTGCCAGTCAGTTGAAGGGCGACGGTCAGAATTTCGTTCTCTTCATCGGGCGCGAGGGCCGGAATATCGGACTGGATATCGATTTCGACGCCGCTTTTGGGCGCGACCGCCTGCATTTCTGGAAGGAGGGTATCGCTTATATACGAGCGCAACTCCGCCAGGATTTCGCCAGGGTCCTGATGGGGTAGATTTCGGATCTCGAACTCGAAGCGGCAATCCTTGGGGATGATGTTTCGCGCGATTCCCCCCTGCATCTGGCCCGTGTGAATGGTCGTGAAAGGCGGATCAAAACGGCTATCAAACGGTCCTTCCCTTCGTAAGTTTTTTTGCATCGCACGAAGGTGAGCGACAATTTCCGCAGCAATCTCAACCGCGTTGACCCCCTTGTCGATAAAGGCGCTGTGGCCTTCGGCGCCGCGCACGTGGCAGTCGACAGACAGTTTTCCCTTGTGTCCATCGACCACGGCCATGCCGGTGGGTTCACCAACCACACAACGTAGCGGGCGAATCTTCAACCGTTCCAAGTGCCGGGCCAGGGCGCGGCCTCCGAAGCATCCCGTTTCCTCGTCATAGGTGAACGCCAGATGGATAGGCCGCCGCAAACGTGTATTTGCGAGCTCCGGGACGGCCGCTAAAACCACGGCGATGAAACCCTTCATGTCACAGGTGCCGCGCCCATAAAGGCGGCCCTTCCGTTCATCGACCCGGAATGGGTCGGTCGCCCAGTCTTGATTTTCGACCGGAACCACGTCGGTATGTCCCGCCAGCATGAGCCCGCCGGTATCCGATGGGCCGATAGTGGCAAGAAGATCCGCCTTTGTGCCCGTCTCGTCCCTGATCAAGGTGCTTTGAATGCCAAAGCGGAATAGGTACGCGCTGATGAATTCGATCAGCGCAAGATTCGAGTTGCTGCTCACGGTGTCGAAACCGACCAGTTCTTCAAGAAGTGATCGGGCATCCGGATCCCGGCTGGGCTTCGGGGGCATCGCGCTCTCCGGCTGATTACGGGAGAAATTGTTCTCTTATAATCCGCTCTTCGAGGTTGTGTTCTGCGTCGAACAGGAGGGTCAAGATGTGATCTTTTGCTTCCTTGACGGTCACCTGCGTTACGTCGCGGATTTCGGTAAAATCGGCAACGGCACTGACGGGCCGCTTTTTCGCCTCCAGAATCTCAAAACATACCTCGGCTCGAGCGGGCAATAACGCGCCGCGCCAGCGTCGCGGCCGAAACGCGCTAATGGGTGTCAATGCCAGCAATCCGGTACCGATGGGAATGATCGGTCCATGTGCCGACAGGTTATAGGCGGTGCTTCCCGCCGGCGTAGATACGAGAACTCCGTCGCAAATCAATTCATCGATGCGTATCACACCATCCACCTTGACGCGAATTTTCGCTGCTTGCCCCGTTTCGCGAAGGAGCGACACCTCATTGATCGCAAGTGCCTCGCGGGTATCGCCATCCGTGGTGACAGCATCCATGTGAAGAGGGTGGAGCGACACGGCGACAGCCGATTGCAGTCGGTCCTTCAGTCCCTTCTTCTCATAGCTGTTCATCAGGAAACCGACAGAGCCTCGATTCATGCCGTAGACCGGGATGCCGTTATCGATATTGTTGTGAAGCGTCTCCAACATGACGCCATCACCGCCTAGCGGGACGATCACATCGGCATCCTCGATGGCGCAATTGCCGTATTCCGCCGTGAGTGCATCGAGCGCTTCGAGGGCTTGTGGCGTGCCCGCGGCGACGATGGCGATGTTTTCGAATGCCATGTCCGTCCATTCCCTTGGGAGCGAGTGCGAAAAGTCACGGATTATACCCGAGACTATGCACCTTGGCACCTTGGCGGCGGTACGAGGCGGTTTGCCAAACCTCGGGCCGCCTTCGTAAATGCTTTAGTCGCGGCTTATTGGGGTTGCAGGGTGATAGGAGTCTGGAAGCGGCAGGCCTATTGCGCTTCACCCGCAGGCGGAATGATGGCAACACATTTATTGGAATTCATGAGGAAGCTCTGAAGGAATTCGCAATAGGTGGGCTTTTGTCCCGCTTCCTCCATGGCGCCGATCATCGGGCACCAGTTTACCAGCTCGTGCTGGCCCGAATCTTCCAGGGCGGAAAGCTCAAGGTCGCGCCACGCCATGTAGTTGCCGGACTTGAGTTCGGTGAAACGTGCGAGGTCTGCCTCGAGGTCGGGGTAGAGGTGATGGTTCTTTTCTGTCAGGAAGCCGTGTGAAAAACTTGCCGATGCGACCAGCGCGACGCGCCAGGGGCTTGCCAAAAGCATGCGTCCGATGGCGCGACCAAGTTCGAAGCACCGCCTGGGCGTGGGTCCCGGGGGATCGGGTTCGCGATTTCCTGGGGCCGGGTCATTTCCCCCCACAAGGCCGCCTTTGGCCCGGATCAGCGCCGACCCATAAGCATTGATGGCGAATGGTATGATGGGATAGGGCCATCCCTTCCTTTCGTGGTCCAAATAAAGAAGTGTATTGGCAAAGGCATGACCCAGGTATTCCTGGTGGGGCAGGGAGTAGCTATAGGCCGGGTCGAAGCCTTCCCCGAGCAGGGCATTCACTAAGAATTTCGCAATTTCCGGCGCCCCGTCATTTTCCAGGACCAGGTCAAATGGGTCGTGCCAGATATTCAGGGTATCGCCACCAAGACCGCGGGCGCGTAAATAGGGCTTGGTCAAAAACTTGTCGCCCACAAAGACGCAATAAGCAGGCACCAGGTCCTCGCGGAAACATTCATACTGGTCATCGCCGAATATGATCACCGCATCGGGCCTAAAAGAGTCGATCGCGGCCCGGATGCGTTTCAATCCATCGAAATACTGATCACGATGGATTGCGGCGAATTTGGCACCCTGATCGTTCCCCCATTCGGCTTGCATGGGCTCGGGCCATTTTTCCGGAGAATCGAGTTCGGGTGGGAGAGAGCCATTGGCAAGGCGCGCCTTGGCTCTCGCGGACATTTCTTCATCGGAAAACATGAATCCGCCAAAATGGCTCAAACCCAGTCCAAGAAGTTCGGCCACAAACGCGCCCTTTCACAAGGTCGGTGTAGGATTATCCGCCGGTGACACTCATGTGGCGGGAAAGGGCGGGCTGCTTGTTGCGCCGGTCGATGATGAAATCATGCCCTTTCGGCTTTCGCGCGATAGCTTCGTGAATTGCCGCGACAAGAGCTTCGTCACTATCGCTTGCACGCAGTGGCGCACGGAGATCGGCGGCATCCTCTTGGCCGAGGCACATATAAAGCGTGCCGGTGCAGGTCACGCGTACCCGGTTGCAGCTTTCACAGAAGTTATGGGTCAGAGGGGTGATAAAGCCCAGGTACTGGCCCGTCTCTTCAACCTTGGTATATCGGGCGGGGCCACCGGTACGGTGCGTGGAATCGGTCAGGGTCCACCTCTTTTCCAAATCCGAGCGGACGACGGAAAGTGGCAAATACTGATCCGTTCGGTCGCCGGAAATGTCGCCGAGCGGCATGGTTTCGATAAGCGTCAAATCGCAACCGTGCTCGCCGCACCAACGGATCAAGTCGTCAAATTCATGATCGTTGACGCCCTTGAGCGCGACCGCGTTGATCTTGATTTTGAGCCCTGCCTCAAGGGCAGCATCGATTCCGCCAAGGACCTTTCCAAGGTCGCCTATGCGGGTAAGGGCCTTGAATCGGTCCGGGTCAAGGCTGTCCATAGACACGTTGATCCTACGAACGCCGAAATCCACCAAGGAACGCGCATGCACGGCCAATTGCGAGCCGTTCGTGGTCAGGGTCAATTCCTCCAATGCGCCCGTTTCGAGGTGGCGGCCCAATTTCTCGAACAAAGTCATGATTCCCTTTCGCACCAGAGGCTCTCCACCGGTAATCCGGAGTTTCTTGACGCCGAGGCCGACGAAGGTGCTGCACAGGCGGTCGAGTTCTTCAAGGCTCAAGACCTCTGATTTGGGCAAAAAGGTCATGTCTTCTGCCATGCAGTAAATGCAGCGGAAATCGCAACGGTCGGTGACCGAGACGCGCAAATAGGTTATGTGACGGCCAAAAGGATCAATCATCGGGACATGCCTCCAGACCCCAAATATAGTGCTAAATGCAGGGGAAACAAAGGGCGTATCGCACTACCCCCGCGTGATTGTGGAAGGGGCACCGAAACCCACACCCGGCGTTTCGTTCAGCCTTGATTTACTTGGCAGGTTTGGCCTGTGGGAGAGACAGGATGAACCTCGTCCCTTCGCCGACGGCACTTTCGACCGTGAGGTCGCCCTTCATCAACTGAGCGAGCTGACGGGAAATGGCGAGGCCGAGGCCAGTGCCTTCGGTTTCGCGGCTCAGGATATTCTTTTCAACCTGATAGAAGGGATCGAAGACACGTTCTTGTTCGTCGGCTGGAATTCCGATCCCAGTGTCCCACACGGTTATTTCAATCAAGCCATCGGCGCCTGAGCCGACCTCAACGCCAACCCTGCCGTCGTCGGGCGTGAATTTGATTGCGTTGCTGAGAAGATTTACGAGTATTTGCCTTGCGCGGAGGCGGTCGGTGAGAACGAGAAGACCGGTGTCGACAACTTCGCCGTTGTCGATCTCGATTCTACGTTTGTCGCCAACCTTTGGGTCCACCAAATTCGCGGCTTCTTCGACCAGTTCCCTGACCCGCACGGGAATCACATCGATCGCGATATTCCGGGCTTCGATATTTGCCGTATCGAGAATGTCGTTGATAATGTCCAGAAGGTGGCCACCCGCCTTATGGATATTCTTGAAGTATTCCACATAGGATTGGTTCAGGGGGCCATGGACCTTTTGCGTTGCAGCATCCGAAAAACCGATGATGCAGTTGAGCGGCGTCCGCAGTTCGTGGCTCATCATTGCAAGAAAATCAATTTTGGCCTTGTCTGCGACGTGTGATTTTTCCAACGCTAAGACGAGATCCTTATTCCGCTGCCTAAGTTCCGCAAGAGTTATTTCCAACTCGGCCTTGGCATCGGTTGCTGATTGTTCGGCCTTGAAGCGACGGGTTATGTCAGTGCCCGTTCCCCGGTAACCCTCAAACCGGCCGCTGGCCTCGGCGAATACCGGAACGCCACTTACAAGCACATGACGAGGTTGGCCATCGGTTCCCTCCATGAGGAATGTTCGATTCCGAAATGGTCTGTGGATCTCCATTTCTTTTTGTGTCCCGCTGGCCTCCCCGGCGTCGTCGAACTTGCCCAGGGTGAAGAAATTGCGGCCATTGAGTGTTTGCGCCGGCGTGCCGATGGCTTCCGAAATGCGCGGCGAAACAAATGTCAGATTGAAATTGTGATCCACCGCCCAAAGCCAGTCCGAAGAGGATCGAATGACGTCTTGAAGCCAACCCTCCATTTCGCCGGCTTTCTGGGTAGCCCGGGCGAGAGGGCTGACGTCTTCGTATATGCCGCCAAATCCAATGATCTGCCCCTTGTCGCTGCGGATCGCGAAATGATTGGAGATATAATAGTTTTCCTTGCCGTCGATGGAGATCGTATCGGATCGCCGTATCTTTTCGCCATTCGCATGGAGCTGTTCGATTATCGCCTTGAGCGCGGCCGGCGTCTCGTCCAAGGAAGGTAGATCTTCGTCAGAGGAATACAGGCGGGGCGCAAGATCCCTGAATGCTTTATTGGAAATGACGATGTTTCCGGAAGAATCGGTGAGATAGAATGGCGTAACTCGATCGAACAAGGCATCAAGCAAATCCTTGTCCCCGATTTGCCGTTTCGGGGCGGTCTGGCCCTTGCGTTTTGCAGCAGGCTTCTTCGATTCGCCTCGGGCATGGTCCGCGTTGGCAACGGCAATGCCGATGACTTGATTGGCGCCTTGCAGGAGGTCGCGAAGACTTTTCTGGGCTACACTCATAACGCCTTTAAACCCCATAAAAGACGGGGCCCCAATGTTTTTTCCACGCACCCTTCGAGGGGCCAAATCGATCCGATCCAGCGTAGAGTTGGTGGATAATGCAGATCGGATGGGGATTCGTCAAGTTCTTCAATAAGATATAAGGAAAATAAAAAGCTATGTCTTAATGTAAATTGGTGCGCATCCGGTGGCGAATTTGAATTCGTTCTGGCGCCGTGACTTTAGTTGTGCATCACAAGAGTTAGATTTCTGGAGCAGAAGACAGTGTCAGGGACCAGCAAAACAACCCCCGTCCGGATGCCATATGAAAATGCCGAGCTTCCCATAGTCGGCGTTGTTTTAGCGGGCGGGCGTTCACGCCGTTTCAAAGGGGTGGACAAGTCCCTCGAAATTTTGGCTGGACGACCATTGATCCAAAGAGTTCTCGAAAAGGCGGGGCCTCAAGTTGATGAATTGGTCATTAGTACCAATGGTGACCCATCTAGATTTTCAGGAATCACCGCTGCGGTCGTGATTGTCGATGATATGAAGGGGCACCAAGGACCGCTCGCCGGGCTGGCGGCCTGCCTATCCTGGTTGGCCGAAGAGCGGCCAGAAGTTCGCTGGATTGCGACCTTTCCTGTGGACGGCCCTTTTTTCCCAGGGCATTTGGTGGCGTCCCTTTCCGCTGAGGCGTTGCCAAAGGGAGTTCCCGCTTTCGCGTCATCGGGTGGGCGGGCACATCCCGTCTTCGGTTTATGGCCGATTGGCATCGAACCGGAGTTGCGACGTTACCTGGTAAAGCGAAAGCGAAGTTCGTTGGTGGATTTCATTAAGTCGCAAGACGGCATCGAGGTCGCCTTCGCGGAAAATTCGCCGGATCCGTTTTTCAACATCAATACAGAATTAGATTTTTCGCGAGCCGAAGCCATGTGTCGGGAGTCGGAGGGTGGCGTTTGAGGCCGGGTTCAGTCGTTGATCAGTATCAACTGCACGATATTGGTTTTGATCAGTTGCTTGCCGGCATTCTCAAAATTTATTGTGACACGGTTCCCATCCACGGACTGCACCTGCCCAACTCCCCAAGCGGGGCAACCGGGGTGCCGTACGCGGTTTCCAGGTGCGAGGAGCGATGCTGGGACTGGTGTCTCCGATACCATTGTTATCTTATTCCCATTTCAAGTGGGTCGCCGTAAAGCCTATGCTATCTCTACCGGTGGAGCTTGGCACCTCATTTTTATCTTTGATAAATTGGAAAGACTGCGATGGATACTCAGCTAGAAGCAAGGGTCATGGAGCTTCTATTTGCGCGCTTGTGCCACGATCTCATCGGTCCCATTTCCGCCATCAATAACGGGGTGGAACTTGTTCAGGATTATGGCGACGAAATGCAGGGCGAGGCTCTTGCGCTGATTGGAGAAAGTGCGACCAAGGCATCCCAGTTGTTACAGTTCTATAGGGTGGCATTCGGTTCGGCGCGAGCGGTGGATGGAAGCGGGATCGAGATTGAAGAAGGTCGTCAGCGCACCCTTGACGCATTGTCTTCAGAGCGAGTTACCATTCAATGGCCCGATAAGGAAGCGGAAGGGGATGGGGAGGCCTCACGTCTGACGGTCAAACTTATCCTCAACCTCGTTCTGCTGGGCGTCGAGATTCTTCCCGGTGCGGGCGAAGTCTGCGTGGAGATAAAACGGGGCAACCCGGGGCAGGTACAAATCACCGTGCAAAAGAATGGCCTTTCCATGAGTGAAGACTTAGCCGCTGTTCTCAATGGTGAAGTTTTGCCAAACGAGCTAACGCCCCGCACCGTCCAAGCATTTTTCACTCGGTTTCTCGCGAAATCCGTTGGTAGCGATATCCGGGTTCAATGCGGGAACGATTTTATATCCTTAGTGGTAGAAATTTAACCCTACCACCTAATTTGTAATTTATCGCAAAAATCCCTAAAAACAAACGTGAAATTCACTTATTATTAACCTGTTTCTTACACCTTTTGGCGATCATTTTCTTCTGCCGGACGGAATATGCCTTTTGCCCGTCAACAAGACAAATCGCTACCCCAATCGGAAGGGTGAGAATCAATGGATGATCTACTTCGCGAGTTTTTGACGGAAAGCGGCGAAAGCCTCTCCGAACTCGATGTCGAACTGATCCAGTTCGAGCAAAATCCCAATGACGAAGCTCTGTTGGGCAACATCTTCAGACTGATGCACACCATAAAAGGCACTTGAATTTGCGGGTTGGAACATTGAAATCGTCGCTACCGACATCTCCGAGGAAATCCTGGCAAAGGCGCGCACCGGCATTTATTCCCAGTTTGAGGTTCAAAGAGGATTGCCGATCCAACTCCTGATGAAATATTTCACTCAGGTCGAAATGGGTTGGGAACTCGATGAATCCATTCGATCCATGGTGCAATATCGGTATTTCAACCTTCTGGAAAGCATGTCCGCTCTTGGCGTGTTTGATGTGGTCTATTGCCGCAATGTCTTGATCTATTTTGATCAGCCGACGAAATCCGACGTTTTAAGCCGAATTCGCAATCAGATGAGCGAAGACGGTGTGCTCTATCTAGGCGGCGCCGAGACGGTTCTCGGAATTTGCGAGGACTTCAAGCCGGTGCCTGGTCAGAGAGGCATGTACGGCATCGTATCCAACGTGGCACAAAGAGCCGTCGGATAGGATTTGGATTAATCAATAGCGTTGGTGCCGGGACGAAAAAAAGCCCCGGCATTCTTTGCCGGGGCCGTCGGACTGAAAGCTGAATCGTACGAATAGGATCAGGCAGAGGCGGCCGCGGCTTCCTGCTGGTCGCTGTCCGCTGTCCGCGCCGCATTCTGACCGTCTGGGTCACGCAATACATAACCACGGCCCCAGACGGTTTCTATGTAATTTTCACCGTCGGTTGCTGCAGAGAGTTTCTTCCTTAGCTTGCAGATGAAGACGTCAATGATCTTGAGTTCGGGCTCGTCCATCCCGCCATAAAGATGATTGAGAAACATTTCCTTGGTCAGCGTCGTACCCTTCCGGAGCGACAACAACTCCAAAATTCCGTATTCTTTGCCCGTCAGGTGGAGCGGCTGCTGATTGACTTCCACCGTCCGCGTATCAAGGTTGACGATGAGTTTCCCTGTTCGAATTACGGATTCCGAATGGCCCTTTGAACGGCGCACGATGGCATGGATACGGGCGATCAATTCCGCCTTGTCGAAGGGCTTGGTAAGGTAGTCATCTGCACCGAAACCAAGTCCTTTTACCTTGCTGTCGGGTTCGGTCAATCCGGAAAGGATCAGCACGGGGGTCGTGACCCGGGCGGCGCGAAGACGTCTCAGAACCTCATATCCGTCGATGTCCGGCAGCATGAGGTCAAGAATCATCAAATCATAATCATAGAGTTTGCCGATCTCTAATCCGTCCTCACCAAGGTCCGTCGAATCGACGACGAAGCTCTCAGATTTGAGCATGAGCTCAATGCTCTTGGCGGTAGCGGAATCGTCCTCGACGAGCAGGATGCGCATAATAAGATTTCTCCAGCTTTTCGATCCCATTGAGAGGACCTTGAAAACCAATCTCCAAAGCCCCTGAAGGGTTAACTTTAAGCTTGATTAACCATATGGGTCATTATGGATCGCCACACGTTAACAAAAGATTTACCAGAATCGGAAAATTTTAATTGTTCGAATGGTTGCTCGTTTGAAGACACTCGGGAATGATTTGGTGCCCAAAGCGGCTTCACCCGTAGCCCAGCAGCGCTTTTACCCTAACTTAAGCAGTTCCCGTCATTATGAACAAACACATGGTGGCGTGCCACATGGATTGAATTTGGGTATTTCTTTGGGCCAGTTGTTTAAAGCTGTTCAAACCGACCTTTCTCAAATTCCGGAGCATCATCTCTATGGTCGTGTAACGGCCGTACAAGGGATGCTGATCGAGGTTGGGGGAGTACACAGAGACGCCGATGGTCGGAGACCACTGTCACGTCCAAAGGCGGTCAGAAGCCCCATTGCGGTGCGAGGTCGTGGGGTTTCGGAATGGACGTGCCCTACTACTGCCTTATGGACCACTGGAGGGGATTGGGCTCGGTTGCAAGGCCGAGATCGAGAGCCAAGAACCGGTGATTCGTCCAACCCAGGGTTGGTTGGGGAGAGTGGTGAACGCCTTGGGTGAGCCGGTCGATGGAAAAGGCCCCTTGGAGGGTGGGGACCATCCTTGTCTCCTTCGAGCCCAGCCCCCCCCGCCCATGCTCGAAAAAGGGTCAAGGGAAAGGTCGACCTGGGGGTGCGGGCCATCAATACCTTCCTAACCTGTTGCCGGGGGCAACGCATGGGGATTTTTTCCGGATCTGGCGTGGGAAAGTCGGTTCTGCTGGGTATGATTGCCCGATACACGGCGGCTGACGTCAACGTCATTGGCCTCGTCGGCGAGCGCGGCAAGGAGGTCCAGGAGTTCATATCGGATAACCTCGGAGAGGCCGGCCTGGCTCGAAGCGTTATCGTTGTCGCAACCTCCGATGAGCCGCCACTTATGCGTCGTCAAGCAGCCTATGTCACCATGGCCCTCGCGGAATACTTCAGAGATCAGGATAAGGACGTTCTTTGTATTATCGATAGTATTACTCGTTTTGCGATGGCACAGCGCGAAATTGGCCTATCCGCCGGGGAGCCACCGACCAGTAAAGGATATCCGCCAACGGTTTTTTCCGAGTTGCCGAAGCTTATGGAACGGGCCGGGCCAGGCTGCGGCAAAGGCACCATCACCGGCCTATTCTCGGTTCTCGTCGAGGGCGGTGACCATGATGAACCCATCGCGGATGCGCTGCGCGGCATCCTCGACGGCCATATCGTTCTTGATAGATCTATTGCCGAACGAGGCCGTTTTCCCGCCGTGAACATCCTTCGAAGCCTTTCTCGATCAATGCCCGACTGTAATCTTCCCGAGGAAAATGCGCTGGTCGATAAAGCACGGAAAATGATTTCCACTTATGAAGATATGGCAGAGATGATCCGTTTGGGGGCTTATAAACCAGGTGCCGATGAGGCAGTGGACGCCGCCATAAAGTTTCACCCGGCGCTCGATGCTTTCTTGGCACAGGATCGGAACGACCGCAGCGACCTTGCGACGGGCTATGCAGAACTTGCGCGGATGTACGGGGAGGGAGATGAATGAGAAATTTGGATAGCATCATTCGATTGCATCAGTGGCGATTGGACGAAAAGCGGCAAAAGGTCGCGGAGTTGGAGCGTCTCGCCACCAGATTCCGTGCAGAAATCAAGCAACTCGAGACGGGACTTAAGTTAGAGCAGGAAGTTGCGGCAAGAAGTGCCGAGGCTGTTACAGGGTACGGCAATTATGCTTTAGCCGTCGTGGCACGCCGCGACAAGTTGGAACAATCCTTGGCTGAACTGGAGAATGCAATGATCCAGGCGGTCGAAGACGTGACCGTGGCGTTCCAGGAATTCAAGAAATTCGATTTGATTAGAGCCCATGATCGAGAGAAGGCCGAATTGAAAAAGAAACGGGCACACCAAAGGGCTATCGACGAAGCAGGACTGAACCTTTACCGGCGCGCCAACACTAATTAGCATTCCATCATGGAATTCTCTGCCCGAGGACGGCCGTGGGCGTGCTTCATCTAAAAGGCACTATACGATGACGCTGCTGCCATGTGTGGTCTGTTAACAGCGGGAAATTTTGCCGGGTGCTATGGATTATTTTCCCGTTGCAGATCTATGGCGCTACGCAGAGGTGGCAACGGCAAAATGACCCGCGGCACGTTGCCTAGGTTGCAAATTTTCGGTCTTGATGGGACTTGGGGTCGCCGGCCCTATCAGCCAGGTGTGCGTAAGGCCGACCGGTAGTCTTGAATTTTTGTGGCCCTGAGACCGCGGACGCCGTGGCTATCGATCAAGCGCTGCCAGGACAGGAATTCCTCGATGGACAGGGTGTAACGCTCACACGCTTCCTCAATGGTGATCAGGCCTGCGCGAACGCCGGCAACGACCTCTGCTTTCCGGCGGATGACCCAGCGTTTGGTGTCCGACGGGGGCAGGTCGTTGATGCTCATGGGGTTTCCATGAGGCGCGAAGATGCGGCTCGTAAATCTGTCATGCGGCTACGACATGTGCATTTTCCTCCCCTCAGGACTGGTCCTATCCGGTGTCCTCGATGCGGGGGCAAGGTGGTCCTGGCCCTGTCATCCCCATGTTCTTCGATGAACCGAAACTGACGCCAAAATATCCCCAAGGCCTTTAAAAAAAGCTAAAGAAAAGGGTTAATATTCAATGGTTAAGCCCTGCCCCCGGCGATGCCGGAAACACGGGGTATCACAAGCGTCAAGGGGGTGGCATAGATCGAATCACTGCTCGCGGCGCAGGAAGTGGACGATCCCGCCGACCTTCCGGCAAAGGCACGCCAACGGGCCGAAGATATCCTCGATCGGCTCGATTGGTTACGCCACGGGTTGTTGGCCGGGGCCTTTTCACGGCGTGATCTGGAAGGCTTGGCCCGTCTGGTCAGAATAGAAAAGTTGGAAGTCAACGATCCAAAACTTACTGAAATACTCGAACAGATCGAGCTGCGCGCCGAAATAGAACTCGCTAAATACTCTACGCTGGATTGAATTACTTCCAGATAACTATTTGGAAATGCCGATAATTTTCCTCATTTCCGCACTTGCGAAAAGCCTTCCCGATTCAATATACTCCGCGCCGCTTCCAGTTGGGTTGGAAAAGGTTTTGGGAAATGCCGACAAAGATTGCCCGGAATTATCGGCCGTCGCCAAATGAGCCGTTCATGAACGCCAAACAGAGAGAATACTTTCGCCGAAAGCTACTGGGCTGGCGGGGAAATCTCCTTAGTGAAACGTCCGAAACGCTTCAGCACCTACAGGAAGGTGGATTTCAAGAGCCCGACATTGCCGATCGTGCATCTCTTGAAACGGACCGTTCGCTCGAGTTGAGGACGCGGGATCGGGCGCGAAAGCTGATCGCGAAAATAAATGAGGCGCTCAATCGGATCGAGGACGGCACTTACGGATATTGCGAGGAAACCGACGAACCGATCAGCCTCGCCCGATTGGAGGCGCGGCCGATCGCGACCCTCTCCATAGAGGCGCAGGAACAGCATGAGCGCCTGGAACGGACCCGGCGCGACGATTGACCGGAGATTTGGGAAGACCCCCCATGGGGACGGCCGGCGCGGTTGCGCCGGCCTTTTTATTTGCCTGAAATTCAGGAGATCAGAAAGGATAGATGATATCCAGTATCTGGGTGCCGTACCGGGGCAACGACACCCAAGCCCGTTAACGTATTCTTGCCGATGCCAAACGGGCCAAGTTCTGGGCCGCTTGTGACGATGTCGGTCTGATCCAAATGCGCGACCGATTGCCTTGAGCGACTCCCTGTGCTGCCACCGATCCCACAACTCCTTTTGCTCGTGGTCCTCGATGGAAACCACACTTTGGCACTCTAGATGCCGGGAGCGGGAGCCATCCACACAGGACATAAAGGTCAGCGTTTTGCTCGAAAAAAATCGCCTCCCAAAAGGTCGAGCCAATTCTTGGACGGCGCCACTAAAATGTGAAGTTGCCGTCTTACCCATCAAGGTAGTCGACAGATGATATTTGTCTAACGGCTGCGGTAATCACTGAGGGGTGCTGGTCTCCAGACTTGCGACCTCACTCAGACCGTTCAATAACCCGCACATGAACGCGTACTTTTGCCTCTCCGTCGAATTGGAATTCTCATAAACCTCCCCAACTCTTTTCCATGTAAGAGAGTCCAGGCCGATCAGACTGATGGTCTCAGGAGCCATTTTTTTGAGATGCTGCTCAAATTGCGTCGCTGGGCTTTGACGCTCGAAAGCAGCTTCGTAACCCTGCTGCCATGCAGATCGCTCGCCTTCATTTGTGAATTTTTCAAGGGAACTCGCAATCAATTTAATCCTCCTACAGTTTTTTGGTAGCTGGACATGGACCTTAGTAACTCCCTTCCCAGGTACCTTTCAGATCGGCTCGAACTGTACCCAAAATTCACCCTCGCTGGAATAGTTTCATCTCCCCTTGGGTGGGTGGCGGTTCCAAGTCCGTCGCCTTCCTTGCCGCGCTTGACAACGGGCCTGAAATCGGCGCCGTGGTCGATATCAATCCGCGCCGCTGGGGACCCTCCTTCCGGTGACAGGGCATGGAATCATTGCCCCCCAACGTCTGAACGCGCTATCGCCCTTCCGGGTGAACGCCGTGAATCCGGTGTGCCCTGGCGAGATCGCGGAGACGCTCTCGGGTCTCGGGCAGCGCGCCATCCTCCAATCCCTGGGCGATGACGTCTGATATCCGTCCGTGCCCGGTGGGGCGGATATTCTTACTTTCTCCCCGCCAGATTGGTTGACGACAGCCTCAACCAAGGTTCTTGCGCATTCGCAGGGAGGGGCGCGAATTTCAGTCCGATTTGGGGACGGGGGCCGACGGTGGGAGGATATCGCCGATGCCTTCGATGCCGGCCGCGGCGGCGCGGTTTTCTTCCTGGATTCGTTCGTAGATCTCGCGGCGCAGAACGCTGACCCCAGGGGGGAAGGTGAACCCCAGTTTTATGGATTTTCCCCGCACCTCGACGACGGTGATTTCCACATTGTCGTTGATGATCACCGATTCACCGATTTTTCGCGTCAGGTAAAGCATGGCCGTTCCTACCTAGAACCTTGACCGGCCTCCAGCCGGGCGCAGGAGCCTACGCGTTGGACACAAAACCCATCAAATTTAAATTGGTTTTTACGTAATCTTAATAGCACAGGCGACAAACTAGCACATCTTCAAGAGAACCGTAGCCCCAGGTGTCGGAGCAGGCGGTTCGGATCGGGATCACGTAGATCCCCATCCCAGTTCACCCGCCAGGACGGCGCAACCGGAGCCACGCGACAAGCGATGGAATTCGGCAAGCTGCCTCTTTTCGCCCTGATGTCCCAGCGCTTGGCATTACTGGGCAAGCGCCAATTGGTGCTGGCTCAGAATATCGCCAACGCCGACACGCCCGGTTACCGCGCGCAAGAGGTCAAGGAACCCAAATTCAAGGAAATATTGCGCGGCAACGGACCGCGTAAGATAGCCATGGCCGCCACCCATGCCGCGCATATGGCTGGTCGCCCTGGAGTCTCCAAATCGTTCAAGATCGTCGAAGATCGGTCTGCGGAGGTATCTCTGTCGGGGAATTCCGTGGCCCTGGAGGACCAGGTGATGAAGGTCGCCAAGACGGCCATGGACCACCAATTGACCATCAATCTCTATCGCAAGCATATCGCCATGATCAAGACGGCGCTGGGCCGGCCCGGTGCTTAAGGCGAAGAGGTAGCATGGAAATTCTCAAGGCAATGCAACTGGCAAGCGCCGGGATGCGCGTCCAAGGGACGCGGATGCGGGTGGTCGCCGAGAACCTTGCCAACGCCGACACCGCGCCCGAAAACGCCAATGGCGAGCCCTACCGCCGTAAAATGGTGACCTTCAAGAACGTCCTTGACGGGAGCACGGGCGTTTACAGGCTCCGCGTCGACCGCATCATCACCGATCGCACGGAGTTCGAGCGTAAATACGATCCCGGCCATCCGGCCGCCGATGATCGCGGTTACGTCACCATGCCCAATGTCAAGACGATGATCGAATTGATGGACATGAAGCAGGCGCAGCGCTCCTTCGAAGCCAACCTCAGTGTCATCCAAGCGGCGAAAACCATGCTCCAGAAGACCATCGATCTGCTGCGCGCCTAATCGGCCACACCAAGAGGGTTAGACCATGCCTGTAAATTTGACCGGCGCAGTTGGCGCCTACAACAATGCTCTCCAAAACGCCATCAAGCCGGGCCTGGACGCCCGGACCCCGCCGGGCGGCAAGAGCTTCGAGGCGATGGTCTCCGACGTCGCCGAATCGATGCTCAAAACCGGCGCCGAAGCGGAAAAGGCGACCGCCCAGGCGATGACCGGCAAGGCCGACCTCAACGAGGTGGTCATGGCGGTGGCCAATGCCGATATCGCCGTCCAGACCGTGGTGGCGGTCCGCGATAAGGTGATCCAGGCCTACCAGGAAATCCTCAGAATGCCGATCTAGGGCGGCGGCCCAGGAGTTCCCATGGGGCCCAACGACGTCCTCGAAATCGTCCGCGAAGCGATCATCGTCACCTTGAAGTTGGGGGCACCGGTGATGCTGATCGGCCTCAGCGTCGGCCTATCCATCTCCCTGGTCCAGGCCTTGACGCAAATCCAGGAAATGACATTGGCCTTTATTCCCAAGATTCTGGTGATCTTCTTGTCCCTGCTGCTGTTGGGACCCTACATGTTGCGCACCTTGACCGTGTTCGCGAAACAGCTGGCCGCCCGCATCGTTTCCGGCGGCGGATAAATGCTCCAGGAGCTGTTGCCGGCGGACCTATTCGCCTTCTTTCTGGTGTTTGCGCGGATCGGTTCGGTGATGATGATGATGCCGGGGTTCGGCGAGAGGTACGTATCGCCGCGTTTCCGGCTGCTTTTGGCGGGCGCCATCACCCTGCTGATCACCCCGGTGATCGCCGGCGTCCTGCCGCCTTTGCCGTCTTCCCCGCTGAGCCTATTCGTTCTCCTGTTCGGGGAAATCGTGGTGGGCCTGTTCTTCGGCACCATCGGACGGATCATCATGTCGGCGCTCCATACCGCGGGTACCGTCATGTCGTTCCAATCGGGGCTCGCCAATGCGCTCACTTTCGATCCGGTTTCCTCCCAACAGGCGGCGATGTTCGCCCTGTTCCTGTCGCTGGCGGGGATTCTCTTCGTGTTCGTGACCGACCTGCACCATCTCATGCTGGAGGCGATGGTCATGAGCTACAGCGTGCTGGAGCCCGGCACGGTGCCGCCGATAGATGATTTCTCCCAGGTGATCACGCGGTTGGTGGCCGATTCCTTCATCCTGGGCGTTCAGCTCGCGGCTCCGTTCATCACCGTCGGGCTGGTGTTCTATCTGGGCATCGGGCTGCTCGCCCGCTTGATGCCGCAAATTCAAATATTCTTTATCGCCCTGCCGGTCCAGATCTTCCTTGGTTTCCTGGCTTTCGCGCTGTCTGTCAGCGCCATGCTGTTGTGGTTCACGAACCGATTCGAAGAACTGTTCACGGCGTCCCTGGGCGGCTAGGAGAGGCAAGGGCGGATGGCCGAAGACCAACAAGACCCAGCACAAAAAACAGAAGAACCGACCCAAAGGAAGATCGACGAAAGTCGTCGAAAGGGTCAGGTCGCCACGTCTCGCGAAGTCAATAACTGGTTCATGCTGTTGGGGGGCAGCATCATCTTAGTGACCATGGCTCCGGATTTCATGGGCGATTTAAAGCGCGTGCTGGGCCGCTTCATCGCTTCCGCCCACGATCCAGCCATGGGCGCCCAGGGTATCGGCATCCTGCTGTCCGCCACGGTCAAGGAAATCGGCGGCATTCTCATCTTGCCCCTGGGTCTCCTGGTGGTGCTGGCGGTGCTGTCTTCCCTGGTGCAGCATGGGCCCTTGATCGCCGCCGAGAGCCTCAAGCCGAAGTTGGAGAAAATCTCTCCGGCCAAGGGGTTCAAGCGGATGTTCTCCAGCCGGTCGATCATGGAATTCGTCAAAGGCATCCTCAAGATGGTCATCGTCGGGAGCGTGGCGGCATTGGTCATGATTCCCGAATTCGAAGGCCTCGGGCGGTTGCCGTCGCTGCACATGGCGGATTTCATGGATGTGCTGTGGAAAATCACCTCCAAGGTGATGATCGCAGTGTTCTCCGTGGTCACGGTGATCGCCGCGCTGGACATGGCGTATCAGAAGATGCAGCACCTCAAGCAGCTGCGCATGAGCCGCCAGGAGATCAAGGACGAATCGAAGCAGACCGACGGCGATCCCATGGTCAAGGCGCGGCTGCGCCAGATCCGCACGGAACGCGCCTGTCAGCGCATGATGCAGGCGGTGCCCGATTCCACCGTGGTCATCACCAACCCGACCCATTTCGCCGTCGCCCTCAAATACCGACATGACGAAATTGATGTGCCGGAGGTGGTGGCCAAGGGTGCCGACCTGGTCGCCAAACGCATCCGCCAAGTGGCGGAGGAGAACCATGTCCCGCTGGTGGAGAACCCGGCGCTGGCGCGCGCCCTCTACGCGGGTGTCGACATCGGCGCGCAAATTCCCACCGAACATTACCGCGCCGTCGCCGAAGTTATCGGTTACGTGATGCAGTTGAAGCGGCCCTGGCCGACCGCGTGACGTGCCAGGGTTGGGCCCGCGCTTTAAAGTTGGCGGCGGCGCCAATGTGGCGCATCTTAGGCCCATGATTGGAAGCGAAGCCCTATGGCAAGGACCTTGAGCGGCGCGACGAGAGGCGCCGCGCGGGGTGTGTCCGCCGGGTTGCCCGAGGGGTGGCCCACCGGCGCGCAAGCGGCCCTTTGGGCGGTGGCGGGGCTCGCCCTTGTCTGCGCCTATATCCTGTGGAGCGGGTCTTCGGGGTTCCTGCCGCGCCCGGCGGCGCTGGATCAGGTGCTGGCCGCCCTCGGCATCGGCCGGTGGGGCTCGGCCGTGGGAGGCATTGTCGCTCTCCTTCTCGCCTGCGCCATCGCGGTCGGCGCCCTGGGCACCCGAACCTGGGGCCGCAGCAGGGGCCTGTTGGATGAGGCCCTTGCCGGGGAACCCAACGGCCGGGCCATAACCGGTGCCGATGGGCGGATTCTATGGTGCAATTCCGCCTTCGTCGAAATCATGGCCGACGACAAGGGCGAGGTATTCGCCGGGCTGACCAATCGTGCCGGCGACCAAGACAGCGCGGCGCTGCTCGCCTGCCTCAAGGAGACCGCCCAGGCCGGCGGCGCCACCGACGGAGAGTTCCGCATGACCGTGGGCGACGGCAGCGCCAAGTGGCTGAAGATGCAGGCCCGGCCCTTGCCGGGCGAGCCGGGGTGCACGCTTTGGTGCGTCGAGGACGTCACCCAGCGCCGCGAGATGGAGCAGGTGATCGCCGAGGAACGCAGCAGGCTGGTCGATTTCCTCGATAACGCGGAGATCGGCTTTTACGCGGTCGACGGCGCCGGTGTTTTCGAATTCGCCAATCAGGCTTTCGGCGAATGGGTGGGCGTGCCGGCGGACTCCCTGGTCCACAACCGGCGCCGGCTGGCCGAAGTCGTCGGCGGCGAGGGGATCGATCCCGATCGCCCGTTCAGCCCGTTTTCCAAAGGCTTCGGTGGGGATCATGGCGAAGCCGCCTTCCGTCGGGCAGACGGCGGTGAATTCCGGGCCGATGTCATCCAGACCGTCACCGGCGATCCCGGCGGCGGGACGCTGAAGGTGCGCGCCGTCGTCCGCGACCTCAGCGCCGAGCAGGAATTCGAACAGATCCTGGCGTCATCGGAACATCGTTTCCGCACATTGTTCGAGGACGCGCCGGCGGGCATCGCCATCCTCGATGCCGACGGCGTGGTGATCGACGCCAACCTCGCGTTCCGCCGCATTGCGGCCGCAGGCGAGGACCCGTCGGGCCGTTCGGTGATCGAGCTGGTGGCGCCCGACGATCGCGCCAACCTTGAGGCCAGGCTCGCCGAGGCCGCCCGGGGGAGCGTCACCGACGAGGTGCTCGACGTGCGTCTGGCCGGCAACGAAGACGGCGCCGCGGCGCTTTACGTCACGCCGCTGGAGGATGCCCAGGGCGGGCCCCTGGGCGTCATCCTCCACGTCTTCGATACCACCCAGTATCGCCGCCTGGAGGAGCGCTTCACCCAGTCCCAGAAGCTTCAGGCCGTGGGCCAGTTGGCCGGCGGCATCGCCCATGACTTCAACAACCTGCTGACGGTGATGATCGGCTTCTGCGACCTCATCCTGCAGCGCCACCGGCCCGGCGAGCAGACCTTCGCCGACATCATGCAGATCAAGCAGAACGCCAACCGGGCGGCTAACCTGGTGCGCCAACTGCTGGCTTTCTCGCGCCAGCAAACGCTCCAGCCCAAGGTCATCAACATCACCGACGTGCTGGCCGAACTCTCCAATTTGCTGCGCCGCCTGATCGGCGTCAACATCACCTTCAACGTCGTCCATGGCCGGGACCTCGGGCTGGTGAAGGTGGACCAGGTGCAGCTGGAACAGGTCATCATCAACCTCGCGGTCAACGCGCGGGACGCCATGAAGGACAAGGGCGGCATCCTCACCCTCACCACCGCCAACGCCGAGATCACCGAACCCGTCCGCCGCGGCGCCGACGTCATGCCGCCCGGCCGCTATGTCTCGATTTCCGTCGCCGATACCGGCACCGGCATCGCCAAGGGCGATCTCGACCGCATCTTCGAGCCCTTCTACACCACCAAGGAGGTGGGCTCGGGCACCGGACTCGGATTATCGACGGTCTACGGCATCGTCAGCCAGACCGGCGGTTTCGTGCAGGTCGAATCGGTCGAGGGCGAGGGTGCGGTATTCACCATCTTCCTGCCGCTTCATGAGCAGACCGAGGAGGAAAGGGAGGAAGCGGCCGCGGCCGAGAGCATCGCCGCCGCGCCCGCGCCGGCCCAGGATCTGTCCGGCGTCGGCACGGTGCTCCTGGTGGAGGACGAAGACCCGGTCCGCCTGTTCGGCGCCCGAGCGCTTCGCAACAAGGGCTACAACGTGCTCGAGGCGAAAAACGGCGATGCCGCCCTCGAGGTCATCCGCCAGGCGGCCGGGCCGATCGACCTGGTGATTTCCGACGTGGTGATGCCCGGGCTCGACGGGCCGGGGCTGATCCGCGAGGTGCGTGCGCGCTACCCCGACATGAAGGTGATCTTCATTTCCGGTTACGCCGAGGACGAGTTCCGCGAGGCCCTGGAGAGCGAAGCCGATATCCACTTCCTGCCCAAGCCCTTTTCCCTCGACCAATTGGCCGGCAAGGTCAAGGACGTGCTCTCGGGCTAGGGGCGGGGGCCACGCCGGCCGCCGCCATCCCCCGTCTCCCCCGTCTGCCCACCCCACCGCCGCGGCCGCTACCTTAACCGCCCCCGGTGCCGTTGGGCCCGGTGGCGCCGCCATCCCTGCGTCCCCGTGGGCGCGGCCCCGTACGGGGGATTCCGCGTGCGCGGGCCATTTGTTCACTCAAGTATATAATCGCCATAAGCGGTATTTTCCGCCCTGAACAAAACACGAATATGGTTGAATTATCACTTGTTTATCAAGATATTATAAATTCTCTTGCAAATGAGAACAAAACGTGTACTCTCCGGTCTTCGATGGATTCGTTTGGGGGCGTGGCCGGTTGCATCCGTCTCCCCCCTGTGAAATAAGGAAGGAGAGGCTCATGGCAACGGCGCTGCATCTCGTGGAAAAGGGCAACATGGACAAACAGAAGGCATTGGAGGCGGCGCTCGGCCAGATCGAACGCAATTTCGGCAAGGGCTCGATCATGAAGCTGGGCCAGCATGTCAGCGCCGCCGGGGTCGAGACCATCTCCAGCGGCTCGATCGGCCTCGATATCGCCCTCGGCATCGGCGGCCTGCCCCGCGGCCGGGTGGTCGAGATCTACGGTCCGGAAAGCTCGGGCAAGACGACGCTCGCCCTCCATGTCATCGCCGAGGCCCAGAAGCTGGGCGGCACCTGCGCCTTCGTCGACGCCGAGCACGCGCTTGATCCCCTCTATGCCGGCAAGCTCGGGGTCGACATCGAGAACCTGCTGATCTCCCAGCCCGACACCGGCGAGCAGGCGCTGGAGATCGCCGACACCCTGGTGCGGTCCGGCGCCATCGACGTGCTGGTGGTCGATTCGGTCGCCGCCCTGGTGCCCCGGGCCGAGTTGGAGGGGGAGATGGGCGACGTCCATGTGGGTCTCCAGGCCCGGCTCATGAGCCAGGCCCTCAGGAAGCTCACCTCATCCATCGCCAAGTCCCGCTGCATGGTGGTCTTCATCAACCAGATCCGCATGAAGATCGGCGTCATGTTCGGCAACCCAGAGACCACGTCGGGCGGCAACGCGCTCAAGTTCTATGCGTCCGTGAGGCTCGACATCCGCCGCATCGGCGCGGTCAAGGATCGCGAGGAGGTGGTCGGCAACCAGACCCGGGTCAAGGTGGTGAAGAACAAGCTCGCGCCGCCCTTCAAGATGGTCGAGTTCGACATCATGTACGGCACCGGCATCTCCAAGACCGGGGAGCTGCTGGACCTCGGCGTCAAGGTCGGGGTCGTCGAGAAATCGGGCACTTGGTTCTCCTACGGCGACATCCGCATCGGCCAGGGCCGGGAAAACGCCAAGGCCTTCTTCGCCGAAAATCCCCAAATCGCCGCCACCATCGAACAGGCCATTCGCGCCGATGCCGGCCTGGATTCGAACCCCGTCCCGGCCAAACCCAAAGCGGCCGCCACCGACGGCGATGATGGCGCCGCGGCTGCGGCCGCGGCCGGCGAGAGCTAAGCGCGGCCCCCTTCCGGCCGCCGCGCGCCGGCGGCCCCTTGGCGATCCCCCGCAGGCCAGGTGCCGCGGGGGATCGTCGCTTGCGCGCCGTCTGGACAGCGGCGCGGGCGCGCTGTAAAAGCAAGGGCCTCGGTCCCGGCCAAGGGGCGCGGCCCCAGGGGAGGGGGATCCGATCATCATCATGACAAGCACCCCATGACAAGCACCAACGACACGCGGGCGGCATTTCTCGACTACTTCCGGGCCCACGACCATCAGGTCGTGGCCTCGAGCCCGCTGGTGCCGCTCAACGATCCGACATTGCTGTTCACCAATGCCGGCATGGTCCAGTTCAAGAACGTTTTCACCGGCGCCGAATCCCGGGACGTCCAGCGCGCCGCCACCTCCCAGAAATGCGTGCGCGCTGGCGGCAAGCACAACGATCTGGAGAACGTCGGCTACACCGCGCGCCACCACACCTTCTTCGAGATGCTGGGGAATTTCTCTTTCGGCGATTATTTCAAGGAACGCGCCATCGAACTCGCCTGGGGGCTGCTGACCGCGGAATTTGGCCTGTCCCCGGACCGCCTGGTGGTCACCGTCTATGACAGCGACGAGCAGGCCCGGGAACTGTGGCGCAAGATCTCCGGGTTGCCCGACCGGCGCATCATCCCCATCGCCACCGCCGATAATTTCTGGTCCATGGGGGAAACCGGTCCCTGCGGCCCGTGTTCGGAGATCTTCTACGACCACGGCAGCGAACTGGCCGGCGGGCCCCCGGGATCCAAAGACCAGGACGGCGACCGCTTCGTCGAGCTCTGGAACCTGGTGTTCATGCAGTACGACCAGGTCAGCGCGGAGGATCGCCGTGACCTGCCGCGGCCCTCCATCGATACCGGCATGGGGCTGGAACGCATCGCCGCCGTCCTCCAGGGCAAGCACGACAATTACGATATCGACCTCATGCGCCGCCTCATCGAGGCCTCGGCCGAGGCCTCGGGCAGCGCCGCCGACGGCCCCCACGCGGTTTCCCACCGGGTCATCGCCGACCACCTGCGGGCCACCGCTTTCCTCATCGCCGACGGGGTCTTGCCGTCCAACGAGGGCCGCGGCTACGTGGTGCGCCGCATTCTGCGCCGCGCCGCCCGCCATGCCTATATGATGGGCTGCGCCGACGCCCTGCTGCATCGCCTGGTCGGCGTGCTGGTCGCCGAGATGGGGACGGCCTATCCCGAACTGGTGCGGGCCGAGGCCCTGATCACCGATACCCTCAGGCTCGAGGAAGAGCGCTTCCGCCAGACCCTGGTCCGCGGCCTGAGGCTTTTAGAGGAAGAAACCGGCAAGCTGGCCGCGGCCGCGCCCCTGCCCGGCGAGGTCGCCTTTCGCCTTTACGACACCTTCGGCTTTCCCCTCGACCTCACCCAGGATGCCCTGCGCGCCCAAGGCCGCGCGGTGGACCTAGCGGGGTTTGATGAGGCCATGGAGAAGCAAAGGGCCGCCGCGCGGGCCGCTTGGGCGGGCTCCGGCGACGCCGCCACCGACGAGGTCTGGTTCGGGTTGCGCGAACGCCTGGGGGCCACCGAATTCCTGGGCTACGAAACGGACATGGCCGAAGGCGGGATCATCGCCATCCTCGTCGATGGCGTGGAGGCGGCATCCATTTCGGCCGGCGCCAAGGCCGTCATCGTCGTCAACCAAACCCCCTTCTACGGTGAATCCGGCGGCCAAATGGGCGACCGGGGGGTGATGTTCACCAAGGACGGCGCCGAATTCGCGGTCGAGGACACCCAGAAGAAACTGGGCGACCTTCATCTCCACGTGGGGACGCTGGCAGGCGGCACCCTGAAGGTCGGCGACATCGTCGAATTGCGGGTCGACGGCGCCCACCGGGCGCGCCTCCGGGCTAACCATTCGGCGACCCATCTCCTTCACGCCGCCCTGCGCCGGCACCTCGGCGACCATGTGACCCAGAAGGGCTCAATGGTGGCCGCCGACCGGCTGCGCTTCGACATCAGCCATCCCAAGGCCCTGGAGGCCGGCGAATTGCGCGACGCGGAGGCCGAGGTCAATGCCGAGATTCGCGCCAACGCGGAGGTTTCGACACGGATCATGACACCCGAGGAGGCGGTCGCCGCCGGCGCCATGGCCTTGTTCGGGGAAAAATACGGCGACGAGGTGCGCGTGGTCGCCATGGGCGGCGGCCGGGGCCGGGGCGGCGGCCATTATTCGGTGGAGCTTTGCGGCGGTACCCACGTCCGCCGGACCGGCGATATCGGCACTTTCCGCATCGTTTCCGAAGGCGCGTTGGCGGCCGGCGTGCGGCGGATCGAGGCCCTGACCGGGCCCGATGCCGATGATTACGTCAACCGGCACGCGGCCTTGCTCTCGGAATCGGCGGCACTGTTCAAGAGCGCGGCCGAGGACGTGCCGGCGCGCATCGCCCAGCTCCTCGAGGAACGCCGCCGGTTTGGGCGAGAGCTCTCCGACCTTCGCCGCCAGGTGGCGCTGGGGAGCGGCGGCGGGGCGGCGGCCGAGGAGGGCAGCGAGGTCGCCGGCGCGAAACTGGTGACCCGCAGCCTCGAAGGCGTGCCGGCCAAAGATCTCAAGCCCATGGTGGATGATTTCAAGGCCCAGGGATCGGGCGTTTACGCGGTGATCAGCGCCTCCGGAGAGGGCAAGGCCTCCATCGTCGTCGGCGTGACCGACGACCTGACGGACCGCTTCGACGCGGTCGCCCTGGTGCGCGCCGGTGCCCAGGCGCTGGGTGGCAAGGGCGGGGGCGGACGTCCCGACATGGCCCAAGCGGGCGGTCCCGACGCCGGCGCCAGCGCGGCCGCCTTCGCGGCCATCGCCAAGGCCATGGA
>SMXQ01000070.1 GCA_004356985.1 Alphaproteobacteria bacterium
GGGCCCGGGTCCCGGCCGCGAGGTTGACTACGGCCCGGCTCTCGACCATCTTTGCGCCTGCCGCCGGACCCGGGCAGCGGGCGGGCGGAACAACAAGGCGAAGAACTCAAAGGTTATGGCTTACGAAGACCTCGAACGCGCCATCGACGGCGCATGGGACGACCGCGAGAACATCGGGCCTAAGACCACCGGAGAGGGGCGCGACGCCGTAGAGTCGACCCTCGATCTTCTCGACACCGGCGCCCTGCGCGTCGCCGAAAAGATCGACGGCCAATGGATCACCCACCAATGGGCCAAGAAGGCGGTGCTGCTGTCCTTCAGGCTCTACGACATGGTGGCGATCCCGGGCGGGCCGACCGACCCGGTGCGCGGCGAGAGCCCGTGGTTCGACAAGATCCCGTCCAAATTCGCCGGTTGGGGCGATGATGAATTCCGCGCCGCCGGCTTCCGCGCGGTGCCCGGCTGCGTGGTCAGGCGTTCGGCCTATATCGCGCCCGGCGCGGTGCTGATGCCGAGCTTCGTCAACCTCGGCGCCCATGTGGGCGCCGGCACCATGATCGACACCTGGGCGACGGTGGGATCGTGCGCCCAGATCGGCGAAAATTGCCACCTGTCGGGCGGCATCGGCATCGGCGGGGTGCTGGAACCGCTGCAGGCCGGGCCGGTCATCATCGAGGACAATTGTTTCATCGGCGCCCGGTCGGAAGTGGCCGAAGGCGTCATCGTCGAGGAGGGTGCGGTGTTGTCCATGGGCGTGTTCCTGGGCGCCTCCACCAAGATCGTCAACCGCGACACCGGCGAGATCGTCACCGGCCGCGTGCCGGCCTATTCGGTGGTCGTGCCGGGCACGCTGCCGGGCAGGCCGCTGGCCGACGGCACGCCGGGCCCGGCGCTGTACTGCGCGGTGATCGTCAAGCAGGTGGACGCGCAGACCCGCTCCAAGACCTCCATCAACGACCTTCTCCGGGACTGACCCTTATGGCCATTGGTCTTGCCCAACCCCTGGATCTCGCCCGGCGGCTGATCCACTGCGCCTCGGTGACCCCGGACGATAAAGGGGCGTTGGACGTGCTGCAAACGGCGTTGGAAAGCCTCGGCTTCCAATGCACGCGGCTGCCCTTTTCGGAACCGGGCGCCGACGACGTCGACAATCTCTATGCCCGCCTCGGCACCGATCAGCCCAATTTCTGCTACGCCGGCCACACCGACGTGGTCCCGGTGGGCGCGGCCAAGGCCTGGAGTGTGGACCCGTTCGGCGCCGAGGTTATCGACGGCGTGCTCTATGGCCGGGGCGCGGCGGACATGAAGGCCGCCATCGCCTCCTTCGTCGCCGCCGTGGCGCGTTTTCTCAACCATCACGGCAGCGATTTCGGCGGTTCCATCAGCTTTCTCATCACCGGCGATGAAGAGGGCGTCGGCATCAACGGCACCCGCAAGATGATGGACTGGCTGAAGGACAACGGCGAGCGCCTGACCCATTGCCTGGTGGGGGAACCCACCAACCCCACGCGACTGGGGGAAATGGTCAAGATCGGGCGGCGCGGCTCCCTGGTGGGATATCTCACGGTTTACGGAACCCAGGGCCATACCGCCTACCCCCATCTCGCCGACAACCCCATCGACCGGCTGTTGGCGATGCTGGCCGCCGTCACCGGAGAGCCGCTGGACGACGGCACCGACCGTTTCCAGCCTTCCTCGGTGGTCATTTCCACCATCGACGTGGGCAATCCGGCGACCAATGTGATCCCGGCGGAGGCGCGGGCCACCTTCAACATCCGCTTCAACGACCGCCACAGCCAGGCCAGCCTGACCGCGCGCCTGACGGAAATCTTCGACGCCATAGGCGGCGACTATGAATTCCGCGCCCAGGACAATGGCGAGGCCTTCCTGTGCGAACCCGACCGCCTGGCCGAGATCATCGCCGACGCCGCCGAAAAGGTGACCGGGCGCCGGCCCGAGCTGTCGACCACCGGCGGCACCTCCGACGCGCGCTATATCCACAAGGCCTGCACCTGCGCCGAATTCGGCCTGGTGGGCCAGAGCATGCACAAGGCCGACGAACGCCAGGCGGTGGCCGATATCGAGGCCCTAGCCGATATCTACCTGGGCGTGCTCGACGCCTATTTCGCCGGCGCCTGACCGGCGCCGCGCCGTGACCCGGTGAGGGAGGGGAATTGATCACCGTCCATGAATTGTCGATGGGGCTTACCGGCGCCTGGCGCTTGGCCCACTGGGACAAGGCCGGGCTGGCTTATTTCGATGCCTCCGCCAAGGGTGCGCTGCGTTCCTTTTTCGCCGCCCTGGTCGCCCTGCCGCTGGCCGCCGTGTTCCTCGGCCTCGACCTCGCCCGCCAGGAACTCGACACGCCGGTCGTCGCCATCGTGCTGGTTTTTCTGCTCGCCTTCGCGCTCGACTGGGCGGCCTTTCCCCTGGCGGTGCTGGCACTGGCGCCGAGCATGGACTTCGAGGACCATGTCCTGCGCTACATCCCGGCGCTCAACTGGGCGCGCGTCCTGGAACTGGTGGTCCTGCTGCCGGCCGCCGCCATCGGCGGGGCCGAACCCGGGGGCCTGGGCGTCTTGTTCCGCCTGGCGCTGATGATCATCGTCCTGGTCTATCACTGGTTCGTGGCCAAGTCGGCGCTGGAGGTGACCGGCCCCCAGGCGGCCTTCCTGGTCGGGCTCAACCTGGTGATGGGGTTCATCATCAGCCTCTGGGCGTTGAGCCTGATCCGATAGAGCAGAAGGCCGGGCGCGGGTCTGTATCAATACCGCACGGCGGCCAGGTACAGCCCATGGGGCGGCGCCGTGGGCCCGGCGGCGGCCCGGTCGCGGGCCCCAAGGGCGCGGCCGACTTCGCCCGGGCCCCATTTGCCCTCGCCCACCTGGCGCAGGGTGCCGACCATGATCCGCACCTGATTATGCAGGAACGAGCGCGCGCCAACGTCGAAGGTGATGAGATCGCCGTCCCGCGCCACGGTGATCTCGTCGAGGGTCTTGAGCGGGCTGTCGGCCTGGCACTGGGCGGCGCGGAAGGAAGTGAAATCGTGGCGGCCCACCAAAACCTGGGCCGCCTCATTCATGGCCTCGGCGTCCAACGGCACCGCCACCTGCCAGGCGCGCCCGGCCTCCAAGGTGAGCGGCGTGCGGCGATTGACGATGCGGTAGCGGTAGCTGCGCCCGAGGGCCGAAAACCGGGCGTGGAAATCGGCCGCCGCGGCTTGGGCATCGAGCACCGCCACGGGCCGGGGCTTGAGGTGAAAATTGATGGCGTCGCGCACGGTGTCGGCGGAGGCCTCCCGGGCGAGGTCGAAATGGGCCACCTGGGCCAACGCATGGACCCCGGAATCGGTGCGCCCGGCGCCGGTCACCTGGACCTCCTCGCCGGAAAACCCGGTGATCGCCTCCTCGATGGCCTGCTGCACCGAAGGGCCGTTGTCCTGGCGCTGCCAGCCGACGAAGGGGCCGCCGTCGTATTCCACGGTGATCCGCCAGCGGCTCACCCGCCCCCGCCCCCATGGCCGGCCCCGCCGGCATCGGCGCCAAAGCCTTCGCCGCCTTGGGGGAGCGGCAGCACGGTGCCGGCACCGACCTTGAAGCCGCGCAGGAATTCCGCCGCCTCCTGGGCCGTCTTGCCCTCGCGCTGGGCCACCAGGACGCGGAGCGCGCCGCCGCCACAGGCGATGGTCAGCCGGCCGTCTATGACCTCGCCCGGTTCCACGCCGGTGGCTTCGGCCATCACCTGGGCCTCGATCACCTTGATGCGGGTGCCGCCGAGCTCGAACCAGGCGCCGGGCCAGGGGGAAAAGGCGCGAATCTGGCGTTCCAGGTCGATAGCCGGCCGCCGCCAGTCCATGCGCCCTTCGGCCCGGGTGAGCTTGGCGGCATAGACCGCGCCGTGGTCGGGCTGGGGGGCGGGCTCGATGATGCCGGTGGCCAGCCCGTTCAGGACATAGACCACCATGCGCCCGCCCAAAACGGCGAGGCGGTCGTGCAGCTCGGCGCAGGTGGTAGCGGGGCCGATGTCGATCTCCTCGGCGGCGAGGATGGGCCCGGTATCGAGCCCTTGGTCCATCGCCATGATGGTGATGCCGGTCTTGGCGTCGCCGGCCAGGATGGCGCGCTGGATGGGCGCGGCCCCGCGCCAGCGCGGCAACAACGAAGCATGGATGTTGATGCAGCCGAGCCTGGGGGCGTCGAGAATGGCCTTGGGCAGGATCAGCCCATAGGCCGCGACCACGGCGATGTCGGCGCCAAGCCGCGCGAATTCCGCCTGGGTCTCGGCATCCTTGAGGCCGCCCGGCGTGTAGACCGGGATACGGTCGCCGAGCGCGCGCCGGTGGACCGGGGATTGCCGCGCCGCCTGGCCGCGTCCGGCGGGCCGGGGCGGCTGGCTGTAGACGGCGACCACCTGGTGGGGGCTGTCGAGGATCGCGGCCAGCGCGCGGACCGCGAACTCTGGGCTACCCATGAAGATGACGCGCAACGGCCTGTCCCTCTTCTTGCGGCGGCGGCGGGCCCGGCGCGGCGTCCGCCGGCTCAGGGCCGCGCCATGGCGGGCTGGGGGCCCAACTTCTTGGCCTTCTTCAGCTTGCGCAGGATGATGTTGCGCTTGAGCAGGCTCAGGTGATCGACGAATAGGGTGCCGTCGAGATGGTCGATTTCGTGCTGCAGGCAGGTGGCGAGGGCGCCGGCGGCCTCGATCTCCCTGGTCTCGTTTTGGTAATCGAGGAACCTGACCCGCACCCTGGCCGGGCGTTCCACCTCGGCATAATGATCGGGCAGCGAAAGGCAGCCCTCTTCGTCCACGCTGGTCTCCTCCGACACCCAGAGGATCTCCGGGTTGGCGACACAAAGCGGGCTTGGCGCCTCGTCGCGGTGGGCGATGTCCAACACCAACACCCGCCGGGCGTCGCCCACCTGGGGGCCGGCGAGGCCGATGCCGGGCGCCGCGTACATGGTCTCCAGCATGTCGTCCATCAGCCGGCGCACCGCGTCATCGACGGCGGCGACGGGCCGGGCGGTGATCTTGAGGCGCGGATCGGGCGCGATGATGACGCAAAGCTTGGCCAATGTCTGTCTCCAACCCCTGGTTCGGCCCCTTAGGTAGGCCGCGCCGGGGATGCCGTCAAGTCACGCCAGGCTTCGCCCCCATGGTGGGCGGATCGGGGCTGTGTTAGGGTCGGGCCATGGAACCGGGCCTGATCATCGTCATCCTCGCCGTCGCCGTCCTGGCCGTCCTGGTGGTGGTTCTGCTGCTGCGGGGCGAACAGGTGATGGGACGTCTTCGCCATCTCGCCGAAGCCGACCACGCCACCGGCGACCGGCTCAATGCGCGCCTGGTGGAACAGGACCTGGCGCTGCGCAAGCTTCTGGCCGACCGCCTCGACGAGGTCTCCAAGCGGGTGTCCGACGGCATCATCAAGTCCACCGACCGCACCACCCAATCCATGACCCAGATCCAAAAGCGGCTCGCCGTCATCGACCAGGCCCAGAAGAACATCTCGGAATTGTCGACCCAGATGGTGGGGCTCCAGGATATCCTCGCCAACAAGCAGGCGCGCGGCGCGTTCGGCGAGATTCAGCTGAACGATCTGGTGTCCTCGGTGCTGCCGCCAAGCGCCTATAAATTCCAGGCGACGCTGTCCAACGGGCGGCGGGCGGACTGCCTGCTCCACGCCCCCAATCCGCCGGGGTCCATCGTCATCGACGCCAAATTCCCGCTGGAAAGCTACAACGCCCTGCAAGGCGCCAAGGACGAGGCCGCCAAGACCGCCGCCGGGCGCGCCTTCGCCGCCGATGTCATCAAGCACATCAACGATATCGCCGAGCGCTAC
>SMXQ01000071.1 GCA_004356985.1 Alphaproteobacteria bacterium
GCTGGATGCCGCCGGGCCGCACCTAGAGGATTTGGCTCCCGA
Organism: Alphaproteobacteria bacterium; assembly: GCA_004356985.1. Classification (GTDB taxonomy): domain Bacteria; phylum Pseudomonadota; class Alphaproteobacteria; order SMXQ01; family SMXQ01; genus SMXQ01. The sequence continues at coordinate 43 of SMXQ01000071.1, forward strand.
GCAAGACCTTGATTAATCCAAGGCGCTTGTCCTGGCGGGCCCGCCGCGCCCCGCCCATTGACGAACCGGGCATTGACGTACAGGGCGGGTTTACTTACCGTCCGGCCACGGCGCCAGGGCGCGCCCTAACGTGCAACAAAGCCGGGATCGCAACCGTGAGCGAGATGCGCAGCGTCGCCATGGAGTCCAACGCCTGGCCCTTCGCCGAGGCGCGCAAGGTCCTGAAAAGGCTGGGCGGCCAGGCGCCGGACCAGGGATACGTGCTGTTCGAAACCGGCTATGGGCCGTCGGGGCTGCCCCATATCGGCACCTTCGGCGAGGTGGCGCGGACCACCATGGTGCGCCGGGCCTTCGAGGTCTTATCCGACATTCCCACCAAGTTGGTCGCCTTTTCCGACGACATGGACGGGCTTCGCCGCGTCCCCGACAACATCCCCAACCGCGACATGGTGGCGAAGTACCTGGAACTGCCGCTGACCGCCATCCCCGACCCGTTCGGGGAATACGACAGCTTCGGGGCCCACAACAACGCGCGCCTGCGGGCCTTCCTGGACACCTTCGGCTTCGACTACGAATTCGTCTCTGCCACCGAATGTTATAAATCGGGCCGCTTCGACGACGTCAAGATGAAGGTGCTGGAACGCTACGACGCGGTCATGGCGGTGATCCTGCCGACCCTGGGCGAAGAGCGCCGGGCGACCTATTCGCCGTTCCTCCCCATTTGCCCCTGGACCGGGCGGGTGCTCCAGGTGCCGGTGATCGAGCGCGACCTGGAAAAGGGCACCTTCGTCTACCGCGACGCCGACAACCAGACCTACGAGGTCAAGGTGCGCGGCGCCGATTGCAAGCTGCAATGGAAGGTCGATTGGGCCATGCGCTGGGTCGGCCTCGGCGTCGATTACGAGATGTCGGGCAAGGACCTGATCGACTCGGTCACCCTGTCGGCGAAGATCTGCCGCATCCTCGGCGGCCGCCCGCCCGAGGGCATGACCTATGAACTGTTCCTCGACGAGAACGGCGAGAAGATCTCGAAGTCCCGCGGCAACGGGCTGGCGGTGGAGGAATGGCTGGCCTACGCGCCGCCGGAAAGCCTCACGCTGTACATGTACAATTCACCGCGCAAGGCGAAACGGCTTCATTTCGACGTCATCCCGCGTTGCGTCGACGACTACCTCGGCCATCTCGAGAAGTTCGCCGCCGAGGGCGATCCCGCCAAGCGCCTACAAAACCCGGTCTTCCATATCCACGGCGGCCCGCCGCCCGGGCCCGAATCGCACCTCACCTATTCCATACTTTTGAACCTGGCCAGCGTGTGCAACACCGAGGACAAGGCCGTGCTGTGGGGCTTCATCACCCGCTACGATGCCCAGGCCACGCCCGAGAGCGCCCCCTTCCTCGATCGATTGGTCGGAACCGCCATTGCGTACTACCGGGACTTCGTCAAGCCGGGCAAGACCTACCGGGCGCCCAGCGCCATGGAAAAGACGGCCCTGGAAGACCTGGCCGAGACGCTGGCGGCGCTGCCCGCCGGCGCCGATGGGGAGGCCATCCAGTTTGAGGTCTACGAGGTCGGCAAGCGCCATGAATTCGAGGATCTCCGCGCCTGGTTCAGGGCGCTCTACGAAATCCTGCTGGGCCAAAGCCAGGGCCCGCGCATGGGCTCGTTCTTCGCCCTCTACGGCCTGCCCGAGACGCTCACGCTGATCAAGCGCGCCCTGGCCGGGGAAGACCTGGCTGAGAACGCCGACACCGCCGCCTGAGGCCCGGTGATCTAGCCCCGCGTCTGGGTCTTGGCCCACTCGAAATAGAGCGTCCGCGCCTTCTCGTAGAACGGGCCGGGCTGGAATTTCCGGTCCCCGAGGCCGATCAACGGCGTGACCTTGGCGTAATTGCCGGTGGCGAACACCTCGTCGGCCGCCTGCACGTCGGCGAAGCCGAGCGTCGTCTCGGCGACTTCGATGCCGGCGTCGCGCAACAAACCGATCACCCGTTGGCGGGTGATGCCGTCCAGGAAGGTGCCGTTGGGCACCGGCGTCGCCACCGCGCCGTCGCGGGCGATGAAGATATTGGCGGTGGCGAATTCGGCGACGTTGGCGTTGGCGTCCAGCACCACGGCGTTGTCGAAGCCGAGGCCGCGCGCCTCGCGCAGCGCCCGGGCCGATTGCGGATACAGGCACGACGCCTTGGCGGCGGTGGGCGCGCTTTCGGGGCTGGGCCGGCGGACCGCCGAGAGGTGGGCGGTAAAGCCCGTGGGCGCGGGCATGGGGGATTCGAACAGGGTGAGCACGAAGCGCGTCGATTCCGGGCGCGGCGTGACGAACCCGTCTTCGGCATAGAACATGGGCCGGATGTAGAGCTCCGTGCCATCTTTGAACCGGGCGATGCCGTCCCAGGCGAGGGCGACGATGTCGTCGGCGCCCAGCTTTGGGTCCAACCCCAGCACCCGGGCCGAGGCGACACAGCGCGCCGCGTGGCGCTCGAGATCCGGCGCCAGGCCGGCGAACGCCCGGGCCCCGTCGAACACCACCGAGGCCATCCAGACGGCGTTGGTCAAGGGCCCCATGATGGGCGGATTGCCTTGGACCCAATCGCCGTCGATGTAATGAAGGGCCTTGGCCTCGCGGCCGGTTGCGCTGGAGGTGATCGCCATGGCCGGATTGTCCCCGATCACGGGGCCCGACCCAAGGGGGAATTTGCCGGCGGCTTCCGCCCGCCTGGCCGCCCGCCCGCCTGGCCGCCCGGCGGCAGGTGGGCGTCCGAAGGCCACCGTGGCGGGCGTCGGAGGCCTTATTGGGCGGCGGCGAGGATGGCCTGCCAGGCCTTGTAGAGGATCGGCGTGGAGATGCCCGCGGCCATGGCCCCGGCGGTCAGCATTTCCGCGGTCGGTTCCCGGGGCACCACCGCCAGTCCGGCCATGGAAATGGCCGAGAGCACGTGAAGCGCGTCGCTCATGGTCTGGCCGGTGCCCTGGCGGGTGGCGAGGTCGTCGGCGATGGCGTGCGCGAGATCGAATTTCGGGGGGTTGGTCTGCATGGTTTGAGCCTCATGGCGAATTTATCGTCCATGGCTCTTGCGCAAGGGCCGTGCCAGGATCCGCCGATTCGGCCTCCCGGTCGGAAAACCCTTGTTAACTTGTTGAATTAGTACGATTTTTTAACAAGAGGCCGGGGCCGGACACGGCCCCACCGGGGGACCGAGTCCATGGCCGGCCGCATTTTGCACGGGCGTGAATTGCAATTTGCAAAGGCCGGGGAGTGCACTAAGTTCGGGGCCATGGATCAAACGACCCTACCGGCGGCCGGTTTGCGGCTGCCCGGCCCCATGGCGACCGACGGCGGCGGCCGTGACCTCCCGCCCCTCCAGGGGGCGCGCCCATGAACCTTTACCGCCTGGTGCGCCCTGTCTTGCACCTGGTTTCGCCCGAGGCCGCCCACGACCTGTCCCTGGCGGCCCTGGCCTGGGGGCTCGGCCCGCGTTTCCAAGCGCCCGAAGACCCCGCCCTGGCGGTGACCCTTTGGGGCAAGCGCTTCGCCAATCCCCTTGGCCTTGCCGCCGGCTTCGACAAAAACGCCAGGGTCATCGGCCCGATGATGGATCTCGGTTTCGGCTTCGTTGAGGTCGGCACCATCACCCCGCGCCCCCAGCCCGGCAACCCCAAGCCGCGCCTGTTTCGCCTGGACGAAGACCACGGCATTATCAACCGGCTGGGCTTCAACAGCGCCGGTGCCGAGGCCTGCGCCGCGCGCCTGGAGACGTGGCGCCGGGGCGGGCGGCCGGGCATTCTCGGCGTCAATATCGGCAAGAACAAGCAGAGCCTCGACGCCGCCGCCGATTATGGCGAAGGCGCCCGGCGGCTCGGCGCCTATGCGGATTACCTGGTGGTCAACGTGTCCTCGCCCAATACGCCGGGGCTGCGCGACCTGCAGGCGGCGGCGGAGCTCGACGAACTGCTCGACGCCGTGGCCGAGGCGCTGTCGGGGCTCGACCACCCGCCGCCGGTGGTGGTCAAGATCTCACCGGACCTGTCCGACCAGGCGCTGGGCGACATCACCGCCCTGGCCGCGGCCGGGCGCATGGACGGCCTGATGATTGCCAACACCACCACCGACCGTCCCCAGGGCCTGCGCGGCCGCGACCGCTTCGAGGAAGGGGGATTGAGCGGCCGGCCCCTGTTCGCGCCCGCGACCCGGGTGCTGGCCGCCTGCTGGCGGGCGACGGTTGGCAAGGTGGTGTTGATCGGTGTCGGCGGCATCGGTTCGGCCGAGGACGCCTACGCCAAAATTCGCGCCGGCGCCTCCCTGGTGGCGCTGTACTCCGCCCTGGTCTTCGAGGGGCCCGCCCTGATCCCCCGCATCGTCGCCGGGCTCGGCCGTTTGCTGCGGGACGACGGATTCACGACGATCTCCGAGGCGGTGGGCGCCGATCACCGCTGAACCGCCGCGCCGGGCCCGGCGTCAGGGCATTTCCCAGGGTCATCAATCGTTAACCATTAACCATATTTCAAGACCTTGGCCGCATTCTCACCGGGTTCGGCGCCGTTCAAGCGAAAGCCAGGGACACCCGCGTGTTGAAACACATCATAATCGTCGCTTCCTACGGAATGCTGGCCGTCGCCGTCGCCCTGGTCGGCTCCGAATTGGTGCCGGCGCTGGCGCCGCCGGTCAATTGGTTCGCCGCCGGCATGGTTTTCCTGGTCGGCGCACTGGCCCATGAATCCCATGTCCGGGTCACCCAGGGCGCCACCATGGCCGGTCAACTCCACGCGCTGCGGTCCGAGAACATCGGCCTCCGCGCGCAGGTGACCTACCTGGGCGGGGCCATGGAAAATCTGGGCGCGAACATCGGCGAACTGAACGCCGATGGCACCGACAAATCCAAGCAGGAGCTCGACCGGGTGATCGCCGAGGTTCGCGTGCTGCAGAACCTTATCGAGCAACTCTCGGCCTTCCGGTCCATGGCCGGGGAAACCCCCGCGCCTGAAAGCTCCAAGGCCGCGGGGAGAGATGATTCGCCGGCGCCGGCGCCGGGCCGGGCCCCGGCCGGGGAGAACGGCGCCGCCTACGGCCTCGATGAAAAGGAGGTGCTGGACATCGTGCGCGAGGGATTGCGCAAGGAACGGGTCGACCTCTACCTGCAGCCCATCGTCAGCCTGCCCCAGCGCAAGACCCGCTTTTACGAGTGCTTCTCGCGTATTCGGGCCGAGAACGGCACCGTCATCAGGCCCGACCAATACATCGACCTGGCCAAGCGGGAAGGCTTGATGGGGGCCATAGACAACATGCTGCTGTTCCGTTGCGTGCAATTGGTCCGCAATGCCCAGAGCAATAACAAGAACATCGGTTATTTCTGCAACATCTCCGCCAACACCTTGAAGGACCGCAAATTCTTTTCCGATTTCGTCGGTTTCATGGCCGCCAACCAAGAACTTGCGCGCAACCTCATTTTCGAATTTTCGCAAACCGACCTCGACACCCACCGTGAGGAAATTGGCGAATACACCGCCCGCCTGGGGCAGCTCGGATTTAATTTCTCCCTCGACCGGGTAGAGGACCTGACCAAACTCAACCTGGAGATCCTCGCCGCCCTCGGCTTCCGGTATATCAAAATCGATGCCCGGAACTTTCTCGACATGCCGCGCGACGACGATCGCCCGGCCATGGCCGAAGCCGCCGGCGAAGTGGCATTGGCACCGGTGGGGGAGGCCGACACCGTGGTCGGGATCGATGTCGCCCTGCTCAAGCGGACCATGGATCTCCACGGCATCGACCTGATCGTCGAAAAACTCGAAGAAGAGCAGAATCTGATCGAATTGCTGGATTACCGGATCGATTACGGCCAGGGTTACCTGTTCGGCGAACCGCGCCTGTCCGACTAGCAGGCCGCTGAAAAACCGTTTGAAGCAGTTGCCCTTCCTTCGAGACAGGCCCCTGCAGGGCCTTCCTCAGGATCGAGACAGGCCCCCCCAGGGCCTTCCTCAGGATCGAGACAGGCCCCCCCAGGGCCTTCCTCAGGATCGAGACAGGCCCCTGCAGGGCCTTCCTCAGGATAAGGAATGATATGTTTCTGTACTTTCCCTCATGCTGAGGAAGGCGCGTAGCGCGTGTCTCGAAGCATCGGGCCACAAGGTAGAGTTTTTCAGCAGTCTGCTCCGGGTCCCAAGCCGCCTTGCGCGGACGCCGGCTCCCGCCCTTCACATTCGCCGCCGCCCGTGGCACAACATCCCCCCACCGCAACCTTTGCTCCGAGCGCCCATCATGCCCCCTGCACCCGCTACCGGTCCCGAGATCAGGATCCTGCCGGGCATCGGCTCCCTGGTAGAAGCCTACGACGGATTGATTCTCGATCTTTGGGGGGTGATCCACGACGGGCGCGAACCTTACCCCGGGGTCAGCGATACCCTGGCGCGACTGAGGGATGCCGGCAAGAAGGTGTTGATGCTGTCCAACGCGCCCCGGCGTTCGGCCGCGGTGATCGAGGGGATGACGGCCATGGGCATCGACCGCGGGCTTTACGACCAGGTTTTGTCGTCGGGCGAACTCGCCTGGCGGGCGCTCCGCCACCGTGCTTCCCCCTGGGCGGAAGCCCTCGGCCGGCGTTGCCTCCATGTCGGGCCGGATCGGGATAAGGGGCTGCTCGACGGGCTCGGCCTGGAACTCATCGACGGTGCCGAGAAGGGCGGCTTCATCCTCAACACCGGGCCCTGGCGGGACAGCGCGCGGGTCGCCGACTACCAGGCCCTGCTGGGCGAGGCCCAAAAATGCGCCATGCCCATGGTCTGCGCCAATCCCGACATCGAGGTGATCCGCGCCGGCACCCGCATCATCTGCGCCGGCGCCCTGGCCGCCCACTATGCCGAGATCGGCGGGGTGGTCCACTATTTCGGCAAACCCCACGCCGAGACCTACAGCGCTTGCCTCGAGCTGATGGAGGTCGCGGATTTTTCCCGCCTCCTGGCGGTGGGGGATTCGCTCACCACCGATATCCGCGGCGCCGCCGGCGCCGGGGTCGATTCGGTGTTGGTGACATCGGGCATCCACGCCAGCGAATTGGGGCTCGGTTACGGTGAGCTCCCATCCCAGGACCGGCTCCAAATTGCCTGTGCCGCGGCCGGCGCCTTTCCCATGGCCGCCATCGCCGCCTTTACGTGGTGAGAGTTGTGCTGGACTGCCGCACCGCCACCCGATAGGCTTTTACCCAAGATACCCCAGGATAGAGTGACCAAGAACACCGGGAGACAACGGACCCCCATGAGGGTGAGATCGATCCGTTTTTGGATATGGCTGGCTGTCGGCACGGGCCTGAGCGGGGCGTGGCTCACGGCGGTCGCGGTCTATGTCTCGCGCCTGATCGGTTGGGACAATATCTTCTTCCTCCTGCCCCATGAGCTGGGCGCGTTCTTCCTGGGGGTGTTCGCGCCGACCGCGTTCCTGTGGCTGACCCTGATCTATATCGGGTCCCGTGCCCAGGTGATCGATGTGGCGGTGGCATTGGAAGCGCGGCTGGATAAATTGATCTACCCGTCGTCGGGCACGGAAGCGGAGGTCAATTCGGTGGTGCAGGCGTTGGAACGCCATGCCGAGGCCTTATCCAATGCCAGCGAAGCGGCCGCCAATCAGGCCGAAAGCAGGATTCGCCGAGCGGCCGGGGAATTGGAACAGCGCATCAACGAGGCCGGGCTGGCGCTCGAAGGCGCGGCGGAGTCGGCGTGCCGAAGGGTCGAGGCCATGGCCTCGGTGCTGGACGTGCGCCGCACCGATCTCGCCGCGGCGGCCCAACGGGTGGGTGAGGATGCCGAGCGATTCACGGAACTTCTGGACGTGCGCTGCAAGGGGTTGGACGCCTCCGCGGCAGTGCTGGCGGAACGGGGAGAGGCCATCAACCAGCTGATCGTCGACCAGCAGAAAAGCGTCGAGGGCGCCACCGATCGGCTGGAATCACGGGTCAAGTCGATCGGCGACCGGTTGGCCGCGGAAACCAACCGGCTGGTCACCGAATCCGACCATGCGGCGGTGGGCGTGGCGGAAATGGCCGAGAAATGCCGGGCCAGCGTGGTGGCCATGCGGGCCGAATACGCCAATCTTGCCGCCGAGGCCGAGCAGGCGGCGAAGACCATGACCGGAGAGAGCCGCGCGCTGGGCCAGGAAGTGACGCGGATGACCGCCGTGTTGAACGGCGCCACCGGGGAATTCACCTCCCGGGCGCGGGAGCTCGTCGAATCGGGTGAACGGTCCGGGGTGATCATCACCGCCATGGTCGACCGCGTTGGCGAAGCCGCCGCCGGCCTCGATCAAAGCGCCGGCGGGGCCGTCGAAAATCTGAATATTGCCGGCGAAGCCCTGGCGGCGCGCGCCGGCCAGGTGGAACAGTTGGGAGGCCAGGTGCGCGATCATTTGGAGCGCGTCGGCGAATCATTCGACCGTCGCATCGAAGACATGGAAACCGCCGGCGAAAGCACCACCGAGCAAGTCCGCGTGGTCGGCGAATCCCTCGCCGCCCAATCCGCTGCCCTGGACCGGACCACCGAACGGGCGCGGGACCGCGTCGCCGAGGTGACCGCCCAATTCCAGGACCACGTCCGGGCGTTGGATGAGGTGGTGGATGAAGTGACGGCAAAGGCCGCCCGCACGACCGATGTCTTCCAGCGGCAGACCGATCAGTTGGCTGCGTCCGCGGCCACCGCCGAGCAGAGCGCCGGCGCCATCCGCGAGGCGCTGGAACGCCAGCAGCAGGAATTGGCGCGCGTGGCCGACGAAATGGCGGCGCGGGCGGAGGTCATCTCCGCCGCCGTGGCCCGTGAGGTCGAAGCCTTGGGGCAAGCTTCCAAGTCGGCCGCGGAGGAGGCGGACAATATCAGCCAGTCCCTGCGCCGGGAAAGCGGCGACATGGAAAACATCGTCGGCCAGATCGAGGTGCGCGTCGCCCAGGCCGGCGAGGCGCTGGCCAAGGAATCCAGGGCCCTGTCCGATGCCGCCGCCGCCGCCGCCGCCGATATCGGCCGGGTCGGCGAAGATCTCCACCGTAAGACCGAAAGCCTGAAGACCACCACCGAGGCCGTGGTCGGTCAGATGCACGGCGTCGGGGCGCTGTTTCGCCAGCGTTCCCAGGATATCGAACGCGCCGCCGACACCGCCACCCAGCGGGTCGATGACATCAGGACCCGATTCGACCAACAGGGCCGCGACTTCACCAATGTCATGGCGGCGGCGTCGGACCGTGCCGAGAGGATCGTCGAGACCATGGGCAACCAGGCCCGCGACCTCACCGATGCATCCAACTATGCCAGCGCCGAGGCGGAAAAGGTGCGCATCAACACCCTGGAAGCGACACAGGATGAATTCCTCCGCGATTCACGCCTGGTGGTGGATGAACTGGGCTCGCTCGGGGTCGATGTCATGCGGCTTATCGACAGGCCTCTTTCGGAAAAGCTGTGGCGCCGGTTTTCGCGCGGCGACAAGAGCGTGTTCCTGCGCGCCATGCTGGACAATGGACAAGCCAAACGAATCCAGGAAAAAATCAAGTCCCATTACGAGGCCGACGCGGAATTCCGTAAATACGCCGACCGCTATCTCGAAAAGTTCGAGGGGCTTCTGACCCAGGCGTCCCGCTCGGACCCCGCCAATCTGCTGAGCTCCGCCTTCGTGACGTCCGATGTGGGCAAGGTCTATGTCTTGCTGTCACGGGCCGTCGGGCGCATGAATTGACACCGCCCCGGCAGACCGAATAACCGATCCTCCGCGACAACCGGCCTTGGGGTAAAATCATCCCGGTCAAATGGTTCAATTTGTCTGGAAATTGCTCTAAGGCTGTGGTGGCGGAAGCCCTTGACGCTTGGGGGTAAACCCGGTAAATAGCCGCATCCCGGGCCGGGCGCAATGGGTTGCGCGGGGCCGGGGCGAGCCAGGTAATTCAACAGCGTAAGGTGGATGGGTCATGTCGCGGCGGTGCCAGATCACGGGTAAAGGGGTGATGGCCGGGAACAATGTGAGCCACGCTCACAACAAGACCCGGCGCCGCTTCCTGCCCAATGTTCAGAAAACCTCGGTGTTGAGCGAATCGCTCGGCCGCACGGTTCGCCTCAAATTGTCGGCCGCGGGGATCCGCACCCTTGAAAAGGTCGGCGGATTGGATGCCTTCCTGCTGGCGACCCCGTCGGCGCGGCTCGATCCCGCGGTGCGCAAGCTCAAGCGCCAGATCCAGAAAAAGGTGGCGGCGGCCGGCTGAGCCTGGGCATTGCCGATCCATGGATCATTGGGCCCGCCATGAGGCGGGCCTTTTTCACCGGGGCCGATCAATCGGGCGAATTTCCCAATGCCTCCTCGGGGCTAGGTCCGGCTGTTAACCTACTGTCCGCTTGGACCGTAACTTTGTTATCCCTGTAATTTGCAACCAGGATGGCCCGGCACTTTCCCCCGAGTTCGGCACGCAACCACCTAAAATAGCGGCTCGGCAGGCACATAGGACCCGGCCCTTGGCCCTATTGGGCCCCTCCGCTAAAGTAGTTTCACGCCCATAAACAGGAGGACAACGGCAATGGCCCGAACCCCTGATGAATTCGAAAAGGCGATGCTGGATTTGCTGGAGGAGGTTCGCTATGCCACCTCTTCCTATCTGGACGATTTCAATCGCAACCATCTCTGCCGCGAAGGGGCTTGGGTCTACGCGGTCGAGCATTGCGTCTTCGGCGCCCACTTCCCGCGGTGGCTTGCCAACGTCCTGGGCAACTGCCCCATACTGGAGGTACGCAAGTACTTGATCGAAAACCTCTACGTGGAAGAAGTGGAGGATCCGACCATTATTTCGGGACACCACGAGAGCCTCGTCGACTTTGCCGTGGCCCTGGGCCTCGACCGCGACTACGTGATGCGTTATGAGGGCGCCCCGCTCACCAAGATACGGGCGGAATATTTCGAGCATATAAGCCGCACGAAGCCTTGGGACGTCGGCTTCGCCGCCGTCTGCTCCGGCGAAATGACTCGCGGCACCAAGATGTACGCGCGGGTCGGCGATCGTGCCAAGACCACGCGCGCCATGTGGGCGCCGTTAAATTTGGCGGAGAAGGATCTCGCCCATTGGGACGCGGCCGAGGAGGCCGACTGCGGCGAGGGCGGCCATGGCGATATGCCTTACGAACTGCTTAAGAAATTCGTGACGACGCAGGACCGGCAGGATGCCTGCCTTGCGGCCATGCGCGAATGGCAGGCCATGACCCGGATGTGGGCGGATCAAGTCGGAGTCTGGGCCTTTGAGGCCTCGGGGCTGGAACCCCCGTCCCTGACCGGACGCCAGCCGCTGCCCAACCCGAAGCCATCGCCAGTGTAGAATCATCGCACCGTCTTGGCGAACCTCACTAGGGCACTTTCCAACAAAATTGAACCATTTGACCCAAAGCGGATGGGGTTAACGGACATCAAGGCCTATTGACGGCGGAAAAAAGGGGCCGGAATTCTCCGGCCCCGGGTTCATTGATCCAACGACCGCTAGCGGACGTATTTCTTGAGATGGGCCACGGTGCGCTTCCAGGCCAACGTCGCCGCCGCCTTGTTGTAGCGGCCGGGCCGGCCATCGTGGTTGAAGGCGTGCTTGGTGTTGGGATAGACGTAGGATTCGAAGGTCTTGCCGGCGGCCTTCAATGCGTCGTTGTACTTCTTGAGCCGTCGGGTGCGGCCACGGTCATTGGACGCGTAATGCAGCAGCATGGCGGCGTTGATCTTCTCGACCCCCTTCCTGGGCTGGCTCCCGTAA